>NZ_QGDU01000017.1 GCF_003149045.1 Fibrobacter sp. UWR4
ATTAAATTTTAGAAAATAGCCCATTTTTTGTTTAATTTAGGCGAAAGTCAACAAAAAAGGGTGGCGAAGCCACCCACACATGTTGATGAAGAGCCAAATTTTTTTAAGAAACAATAAGGATTTGCACTATGAATATTCTTCTTACCGGTGGTGCTGGCTATATTGGTAGCCATACGATTGTTGAATTGGATAAGGCTGGCCACTCCGTCGTGGTTGTTGATAATCTTGTAAATTCAAGCGAAGAATCCCTTCGTCGTGTGTCTCAGATTATTGGAAAGCCGGTACCCTTTGTAAAGGCCGACGTTCGTAACGCTGTTGCCATGAACGATGTGTTCAATGAATATTCCATTGATGCTTGCATTCATTTTGCTGGACTCAAGGCTGTTGGCGAATCTGTTGCCAAGCCGCTTGAGTATTACGAGAACAACATGAATGCTACCTTCGTCCTGCTGGACGTGATGCGTAAGCACAACTGCAAAAACTTCATCTTCTCTTCTTCTGCAACGGTGTACGGCGATCCTGCTATTATCCCCATTACGGAAGAATGTCCCAAGGGTCAGTGCACCAATCCCTATGGCAAGACCAAGTCCATGCTGGAAGAAGTTCTGATGGACTTGCAGAAGGCCGACCCGGAATGGAACGTGGTTCTGCTCCGCTACTTCAATCCCATTGGCGCCCATCAGAGCGGTCTCATTGGCGAAAATCCCAATGGCATTCCCAACAACTTGATGCCTTACATCACCCAGACTGCAGTAGGCCGCCGTGCAGAACTTGGGGTGTTCGGTAACGACTACGATACTCCTGATGGCACAGGCGTACGCGACTACATCCACGTTTGCGACTTGGCTAACGGTCATGTTTGCGCTTTGCAGGCTATTGAACGTAAGTGTGGTCTCGCTATTTACAACTTGGGTACGGGTCACGGCTATTCTGTGCTGGATGTTGTCCACGCCTTTGAAAAGGCAAACAACCTGAAGGTCCCTTATAGCATCAAGCCCCGCCGTCCGGGCGATATCGCTACTTGCTACTGCGATCCCGCAAAGGCCAAGGCCGAACTGGGTTGGGAAGCAAAGTACGGCATCGAAGAAATGTGCCGCGATTCCTGGAACTTCCAGAAGAATAACCCTGAGGGGTATTAGGTAGTAGGAAGTAGGCGGTAGACAGTAGGCAGAAGGAAGTTGTTTTTTATCATATTGAAATAGTAATCTTTAACCCTGTAGAATGTAGATTGTTGATGGTTTGCTCATAACTTCCGACTTCCAACTTCCTACTTCCTACTAATAATTAATTATGAAAAATGTCGTTCTTCTCGGTGCTACTGGTTCCATCGGAACTTCTACTGTAGATGTTTGCCTTCAGCATTCTGACCTCTTCAAGGTTTATGCGGTGGCTGCAAATTCCAGCGTTGAAAAGGTGGCTGAAATTGTCCGCAAGTTCCATGTCGAACGCGTCTGCATGTTCAAGCCCGAAGCCGCCAAGGAACTAAGTGCCATCCTCAACATGCCGGTGCTCTCCGGTATGGAAGGTCTCTGCGAATTGGCCGCCGATCCCAAGGCCGACATTATCATCAACGCCTTGATGGGTGCTGTTGGCTGCCTTCCTACCATTACCGCCATCGAACATGGTAAGCATGTGGCTCTGGCCAACAAGGAAACTATGGTGATGGCCGGCCCCGTTATTTGGGACAAGCTGGCCGAAAATCCCAAGGCATTCATTACTCCCATCGACTCTGAACACAGTGCCATTTTCCAGTGTCTGGCAGACCGCCCTAACAAGGAAGTGGAATGCCTGGAAATCACCGCTTCCGGTGGCCCCTTCCGTACCTGGGATATTGAACGTTTTGAAAACATCACCGTGGCTGACGCCCTCAATCATCCGGTGTGGAGCATGGGCCGTAAGATTACCATTGACTCCGCTTCCATGATGAACAAGGGCCTTGAAGTTCTGGAAGCCCACTTCCTGTTCCACATTCCCTACGAACAGATCAAGGTGGTGGTTCACCCCCAGTCTATGGTACATTCCCTGGTGCAGTTCCGCGACGGTTCCCTGATGGCGCAGCTGGGCGCTCCCGACATGCGCATTCCTATCCAGGTGGCTCTCACTTGGCCGGAACGTCTGCCTCTGGAAACCAAGCGTCTCGATTTGCCCACCCTGGGTCAGCTCACCTTCTTCGAACCGGACTTCAACAAGTTCCGCTGTCTGGCTCTCGCTTTCGAAGCTGGCCGCCGCGGTGGTGTCGTGCCTGCCATGATGAACGCAGCCAACGAAGTCCTGGTGGACCGTTTCCTGGATGGCAAGTTGAAGTTCACCGATATTCCCCGTCATGTGGAAACCATCATCAATGGCGCTCCCAACTTGAGCGGTCACCTGACTCTCGATCAGGTTCTGGAAGCCGACGCAGAAGCCCGCCGCCTGACCCTGGACCTCATCAAGTAATCCAGCCGTCATCCTGAACCGCTTCGAATCGTCATCCTGAACCGCGCAGCGGTGAAGGATCCAGTGACATAAAAACGACGCTTTTGAGTAAAATCAAGGCGTCGTTTTATGTTTATTCCTTCGAAATTTGAGCTAGAGCACACATAGAGAACATTTGTTACACATGTAAACGTATTCCTGAACGAATTTGTTTTGAAAATAAGCAAAAAGGCTTATATTATATCTTGGAAAATTTTCAAGGAGTATGTTATGATTTCAAAGTTTGGCCTCAAGCAGTTTGCCCCTTTGGCAATTTCTGCCCTGGCTTTCGCCACTACTGCCTTTGGCGCAACCGCTTTCATTAACCAGATTGGTTATCGTGCCAACGATGCCAAGGAATTTACGCTTCTCGATGGTAATGGTCCGGTTGAAATTGTGGATGCTAATGGCCAAACCGTTATGACTGCAAATCCTTCCGTAGCATCTTTTTGGGATGCTAGTGGCCAGAACGTCTCCCTGGTGGATTTTTCTGAATTGAAAACTCCTGGCACTTATGCCATCAAGGTTGGCGGTCAGGCTCTTCGCGGTGATTTGAACGTTACGGATAAAACCTTCGAAGAAGTAACAAAGGCTGCTCTCAAGTGGTTCTACTACCAGCGTGCATCCATGGCTCTGGATGAAGCCTATGCTGGAAAGTGGAAACGTGCCGCGGGTCATACCAACAGCACTATCCAGAAGCATAACTCTGCAGGTAATGGCAGCATTACTTCCTCCAAGGGATGGTATGATGCTGGCGACTATGGCCGTTACATTGTAAACTCCGGTATTACCACTTATACTCTGCTTTCTCTGTTTGAACACTATCCGGACTATTTCAAGACTCTCAAGTGGAACATCCCCGCTGAAGGTACCTTGCCGGATCTTCTTGCCGAAATCAAGTACAATCTTGACTGGATGCTTACCATGCAGGATACTGATGGTGGTGTGTTCCACAAGATGACTTCTCTGGGCTTCCCCGGTGATGTGATGCCGGCTAAGGATACGGATCCTATTTACGTCATTGGTAAGGGCACTGCTGCTACTTTGGATTTTGCTGGCGTAATGGCTGCTGCATCTCGTGTTTTCAAGACTTATGACGCTGACTTTGCTGCCAAGTGCCTGGCTGCCGCCAAGAGTGCATACGTTTGGGGTACTCAGAACTCTAATGTTCGTTTTAAGAACCCCTCCGACGTTTCCACGGGTGAATATGGCGACAGCTACTTTGGCGATGAAAAACTCTTTGCTGGTTCTGAACTTTACCTTGCTACCCATGACGACTCCTATAAGCAGAATATCAGCGAAGCCGGCGTTCCTAACTGGGGCGATGTTGCCGGTCTCGCCGTTTACGGTTCTGCAACTTACGGTGCCAACGCCAATAGCAAGCAGCTTCTGACTAAACTGGCCGATGAATTCGTATCCCGCGCAAGCAAGGGCTTTGGCGTTGTCATGGGCAAGGACGACTTTGTCTGGGGTTCCAACGCGGTTGCTGCAAACCAGGGTGTTTGGCTTCTCCATGCCTATTATCTCACAGGTGAACAGAAATACTATGACGCTGCTCGCAAGGTCTTGGATTATCTCCTTGGCAAGAATCCGCTGGATATGTCCTTCATGACTGGTTTTGGTACCAAGTCCCCTAAGAAGCCTCATCACCGTCCCAGTACTTCCGATGGCGTTTCCGCTCCGGTGCCTGGTATGCTTGTTGGCGGTCCCCAGCCTGGTGGTGAAGACATCGGTTCTGAATCCTGGGAATGTAAGGATTACCGCACGGGAGTTCCCGCAACTTCCTACACCGACCACAATTGTAGCTATGCATCCAACGAAGTGGCTATCAACTGGAATGCTCCTTTGGCATACCTCGCTGGAGCAATTGAAGCTCTTAACTCCGGTTATGCTCCCAGTTTTGCCGCTCCTGGCGTGGCCCGAGGTGGTATTGATGCCATTAAGCCTGCTGTTTCTGCAAATCGTCCGTCTTCTGAAGGACAAGTTCGTCTCCGCTTTGCTGACCAAAAGGTGTTCCTGGAAAGGAATGGCAAGCGTTACGACCTGAAGGGAATGCAGATAAAGTAACATTTATTGCACCATTCTGAACCGCATAGCGGTGAAGAATCCAGTGTTGAACTGATTACGGTTCTAAAATTACAAGCTTTAAGGCGCTCCCTCGGGGGCGCCCTTTTGCTTTGCATAATTGCTTTTTTCTATCTTTCAAAACGATGGAACATGTCCTTGATAATGTCTTGATGTTTGTGCTGGGCCTCATTGGTCTCAGTTTTTTGGTGACTATTCATGAATTGGGCCATTTTTTGGTGGCTAAGTGGAATAACGTCAAGGTAAATACCTTTAGCGTTGGCTTTGGAAAGAAACTTTTCAAGTTTAGAAAGGGTGAAACAGAATATTGCATTTCTGCGATTCCTTTTGGCGGCTATGTTGCTATGGCCGGTGAAAATCCTGACTCCTTTAAGGATGGCCGAGCTCCTGGTGAACGGGACTTTACTGGCAAGTCCGTGGGGGCTCGTGCTGCGATTGCTTTTGCAGGACCGTTTATCAACGTTGTTTTTGCCTTTATTCTCCTGATGATCCTCTACATGGTGGGTGTGCAGGAACCGGTCAATAAGGAATTGATCATTGGGTTCGTGGGGAAGGAATCTCCTGCAGCAACTGCTGGTATTCAACCTGGGGATACCATTACTGCTGTTAATGGAAAGCCTACTCAGGGATGGGATGATTTCCGTGAATTGATTGGCGTGAGCCTCGGTGCCAATGTGGAACTGGAAGTCCATCGCGGTGGCGAACCTCTGATGGTTACTGTTGTTCCTGAGGAATTGGTCATTCCGGCAAAGGATTCTACTGGCTCTGTAACCAAGATGGGTATTGGCGATATTGGCATTTTCCCGCAGAATCGTGTTGTCGTACGTGATGCTCCTTTTGCAGGATCCGCAGCCGAAAAGGCTGGTATCCAAGCTCTGGATACCCTCTTCGAAATTAATGGACAGCATATTGGCCGCTATGAAGATGTGGTCCGTATGATTGATGGCTCCAAGGGTGAAGAAGTGAAGGTCACTGTCATTCGTGCTGGCGATACCTTGACTCTTCCCATGAAGGCTGTCTACAACGAAGAAACCAAACGCTATATGGTGGGGATCCCTCTTGGTTACGTTCTTTTTAGGGAAACGCATTTGGTTCGTCGTGGTCCTCTCGAAGCTTTGGAAAAGACCTGTGCTACTAGCCTGAAGATGACAACCAGCATCTTCCGCTATTTTGGCCGTCTCTTCAAGGGCCAAGTGAAGGTAGATGCATTCTCCGGACCAGTCTCAATTGTCGCTGTCATGGGTAACGTATGGATGAGTGGTTTCCAGGATTTCCTCATGCTTCTTGCCCTCATCAGCATTAACCTTGGCGTCATGAACTTGCTGCCGCTGGCCATTACCGATGGCGGCCTCCTCATGTTCCTCGGAATAGAAAAGCTCCGCGGTAAACCTTTGTCTACAAAGACTCAAACCATTATCCAGAACGTTGCTGCCGCCTTCTTCATTTCCTTCTTTGTGTTCATCACAATCCTGGATTTCGGAAAGCTGTCCCTGTTCTTGAAATAGTCGCCGCAGACGCGTCGTCCTGAGGAGCGTAGCGACGAAGGATCCAGTGGCCTTGTAAAATGCTAAGTTTGAAAACAAAAAAGGAAACACAGTATGAACATTCTCGTAGTTGGTAGCGGCGGTCGTGAACACGCCATCGCCCTCGCTGTTAAGAAGTCCCCCATGTGCGACACTCTCATTTGCGCACCGGGCAACCCTGGCATGGCAAATCTTGGCAAGTGCATCCCCGTGGATGTAGCCGACCCCAAGGCTATCGCAGACCTGGCTGTGGCAAACAACATTGATCTCGCCATCATCGGACCGGAAATTCCCCTGGTCGCAGGTGTGGTAGACGAATTCCGCGCCCGCGGTCTTCGCGCCTTCGGCCCCACTGCCGGTGCTGCCGCTCTGGAAGGATCCAAGGCTTTCAGTAAGGACATCATGAAGAAGTACAATGTTCCTACTGCTGCTTTCGAAACCTTTACTGACCTCGCTTCCGCCAAGAAGTTCCTGGCCGAACATCCCGCTCCCATCGTGGTGAAGGCTTCCGGCCTTGCCGCTGGTAAGGGCGCCATCGTCTGCATGACCGACAAGGAAGCAAACGACGCTGTGGAAGAAATGCTTGGCGAAAAGGCAGTCTTTGGCGAATCCGGCAAGACTGTGGTGATTGAAGAATTCATGGACGGCGAAGAAGCCTCCATCTTCGTAGTTTCCGACGGCAAGGATTACACCATCCTCTCTTCCGCCCAGGACCACAAGCGCGTCTTCGATGACGACAAGGGCCCCAACACCGGTGGAATGGGTGCCTACTCTCCGGCTCCGGTCGTTACCGACGCCCTGCTGGACGAAGTGAAGAAGACCATTATCGAACCTACCCTCAAGGGTATGGCTGCCGAAGGCAAGCCCTACACTGGCGTGCTCTATGTGGGCATCATGGTAACTTCCAAGGGTCCCAAGGTTGTGGAATACAACTGCCGTCTGGGTGACCCGGAATGCCAGATTGTTCTGCCTCTCTATGATGGCGATGTTCTCGCATTATTCGACGCTGCTGAAAAGGGCGAACTGGCTAAGCTTGGCGCTCCCAAGGCTCCCAAGGGTTCCGCTGCAATCGTGGTTCTCGCAAGCGCAGGTTACCCCGGCTCCTACGAAAAGGGCAAGGTAGTTACCGGTATTGAAGAAGCCGAAAAGAATGGCGCACAGGTTCTCCACGCTGGTACCAAGATGGCCGATGGCAAGCTGGTCACCAACGGCGGCCGCGTGTTCGGTGTCGTGGGGCATGGCGCCACCCTGCAGGACGCTCTGAACGTTGCTTACGAAGCCTGCGAAAAGGTGCAGTTCGAAGGCAAGTTCTACCGCAAGGACATTGGTAAGAAGGGCCTGGCCCGTCTGGCAAAGTAAGAGGATTTAAGATGTTTAACTATACTGAAAATGCAAAGGTCGGCATCGTTGCTGGTAGCAAGAGCGACCAGGAAGTTGTAGACAAGATCTCCGCCGTGCTGGATAGCTTCGGCATCAAGTGGGAATTGAACATTCTCTCCGCACACCGCACTCCAAACGCTACTGCAAAGTACGCCAAGGAAGCTGCCGACCGCGGTCTCCAGGTCATCATCGGTGTTGCTGGTCTCGCCGCCGCTCTTCCGGGCGTGCTGGCTGCCCACACCATTCTCCCCGTAATCGGTCTGCCCTGCGCTGGTGGTCCCCTGAACGGTGTTGACGCTCTCCACTCCATCGTCCAGATGCCCGGTGGCATTCCCGTTGCAACCGTGGGTATCGGTAACGGCAAGAACGCCGGCTACCTGGCTGCCCACATCGTGGCACTCTCCGATGCTGATGTCAAGGCTAAGCTCGTTGCCTACCGCAAGGGCCTGGGCGACATTGGTGAGTAGTAGGAAGTAGACGGTAGGAAGTAGACAGTGGGCAGTAGGTTGTAGGGAGTGGCGATGCGGACTTATATGGGTAAAGGCTGGCTTGACTTTGCGTTCACGCTTGTCTTCTTGTTCGCATTTCTGCTTTCTGCTCCCGCTTTTGCTGGTGAACCGAATCTTCCTGTAGTGGATGCTCCCTGGATGAAGGGCGAACGTCTGACCTTCAGTTTAGGTTGGGGGCCTATTACCGCAGGTACAGCCACCTTGGAAGTAAAACCCACCAAGGATGGTAAGACGGAATTCTACACTCTGGCTCATGATGAGGGGGCTCTCAAGAAGCTGTACCCAGTTTCCGATACGATCTATACCCGCGTCCGTAACAAGGGCTTGATGACGGAAGTGTTCCGTAAGACCTTGAATGAGGGAAGCTACCATAATAAGTCCGTCATTCGTTTTGATCGAAAGGGCGAAAAGGCCTGGCTGTCCGACACCGTTTTCACCGATGACAAAGTCCGTAAGGTGAAGCGTTCTGCTGACACGGTTTTGTCCATTCAGGGGATGGAACATAGTATCATGTCTGCCTTCTATCTCGTTCGTACACTTCCGTTGGAAAATGGCAAAACTTCCAAGTTTTCTGCGGTCAGTGGCAAGAAACGTTACGAATTGAAGGTGATTGTCCATGGTCGAGAGACTCTCAAGACTAAACTTGGGGAGTTTAATACTGTAAAAGTGGAACCGGTTCTGGATGGAGATGGCATTTTTGTGTCAAAGGGCCGTATTTTCATCTGGCTTACCGATGATGAACGTCGTATTCCGGTCTTGATGGAGTGTGAAATAGCTTTGGGTTCTATTAAGGCTAGACTGCTAAAGATGGAATAACCCGCAAAAACCAGTTTTTTTTATCAACTTTTACAAATTGGTTTTTGCATATAGGCTGTTTAAAATTTATATTCCAAAGGCGATTTTATATAATCAGAGGCTTTTAATGCTTAAAAAACTTTTATTGACCACCTGCCTTACTCTGGGTTTGTCTGCTTTTGCGTCCACTTCCTGGGCCCAGGATGAAGACGATGATGATTTCGTTTCCGCACCGGCAGCTTCCGCAGATGATGGTAGCGAAGATGAATTTGTTTCTGCTCCTGCAGCAAAGAAGTCCAAGGCTCGTGCATCCGTAGCCGAAGACGATGATGAAGAGGAAGAAGCCGATGCTGACGATGGTAGCATGGATATCAGTGCTTCCCAGAAGAAGGAACTGGCTGCTCGTAAGAAGTTTGAAGAAGAACAGCGTCAGGACGAATATGCAAACTCCCTGCGCCGTCGTGACTGGCTCCGTAACCGTCTGATTTTCCAGATGGGTATGGGTTCCCGTTATGCTTTTATGGGTGAAACAGGCATGGGCATGAGCTTCGGTATCGGTGCGGAATATATTCTGCCTTTCCACCTGGCTCTCTATGGTTCTTTCGGTCTCCTGCCTAAGGGCACTGACAGTGAATTTGATGACTGGGAACTGGAAGGCGGTACTGGTTGGAAGGCCGGTATTAACTACTACCTCTTCCCCAAGAATCCTCTCCATCTTGGCCTTTCCGTTTCTTACGGTACGGTCTATTTCGACCACGACATTATTCCTGAAGACAATGTTCGTTCCATCATTTCTGTTGAAGGTATCCAGGGCGATATCCTGATTACCTACCTTACCAACGAATGGTATTATCTGCAGTTCTCCATCGGTATGTACTATGCTCCGGAGCTGACCAAGGATAAGAAGGATAACATTAGCTTCCGTATGGAATCCAACGCAGAATATAAGAGCGAAGAAGAAATCGAATACATCTCTCGTGTCGTGAATAAGAAGGGCATGAGCAAGACTGGTATCGTGTTCGGTATTGCAATCGGTTATTCCTTCCCGGAATTCTTCCCGGATGATACCGAAAAGCGCCGTCGTCAGCGTGAAAAGGAACGTGCTCGTTCTGGTCGCTAATCAAATACGCTTGAGTTTGGATAGACTTAAAAAAAAGACCACCATCGGTGGTCTTTTTTAGTTTCGTTATGAATTTTTTAATACCCATGTCCGGAATCGAACCGGAATAACTCCCTTCGGAGGGGAGGACACTATCCATTGTGATACACGGGCGTGTCGGCGCAATATAGCAAAACTAGAGCAGGCGGACGATCAGCTCGTGCGGTTCTGCGTCAATGACTAATGCTTGCCTAAACGTTCCTACTTCGCCGTCCCCTTCCAGAACCTTGACGATATCGTCGGTGTCCATGGAATTGCCCTCGGTGCGACCATAGAAATGGTACTCGCTTTCCTCGGCTACTTCGTCAAGAATGACTGTGACAGTCTTTCCGATCATGTCTTCGGCGTACTGTGCGGCCAGTTCTTCCTGGAAGTCGGTGACTGCTGCCAGACGGGCGCGAGCTTCGCTTTCGTCTACGGGTGCCAGCTTCTTCATGGACATGACCGGGGTGCCTTCTTCTGGGCTGAACACGAAACCGCCCAGGTGCTCGAACTTGATTTCCTGAAGCAGGTCCATCAAATCTTCAAAGTCTTCGTGGGTTTCGCCCGGGAAGCCTACCAGAACGGTGGTTCGTAAGGTGACATCCGGAAGCTTGGCGCGAATCTTGCGGAGAATGTCGCGAAGTTCCTGGCGGGTGTACTTGCGGAGCATGTTCTTCAGCACGCTATCGCTGCTGTGCTGGATGGGCATGTCGATGTACTTTACCAGTCGCGGCTCCTTTGCCATCAGGTCCAGCAGTTCATCGTCAATGAATGCTGGGTACCAATACAGCATACGGATCCAGGGAATGTTCGTTTCCGCAAGGATTGCCTTCAGCAAGTTGGTGAGGGTTTCGCTCTTGTTCTTCTTTTCGCGGCCGAAGTAGGTGGTGTCCTGGGCGATGAGGGTCAATTCCTTGATGCCCTGGGCTTCCAGTTCCTTGGCTTCCTTCACCAGGTCCTCGATGGGCGTGGACTTCTGGAGTCCGCGGATGTTAGGAATGGCGCAGTAGGCGCAGCGGCGGTTACAGCCTTCCGCAATCTTCAAGTAAGCATGGTGGGGGAATCCGCCTAAATTCAAACGGGGAAGTTCTGCGGGATTGCAGCCAGCAGGCTGGTCAGTCCCTATTTTTGCCAGAAGTTCGCCGGGCTTGTAAGTGCCTACCCAGTAGTCTACCTCGGGAAGTTCCTTTTCCAGTTCTTCGCCGTAGCGACCGCTGAGGCAGCCTGCCACAATCAGTTTCTGCTTTGTCTTCTTGCTTTTCGCTTGGGCGAGAATGGCGTTGATGGATTCTTCCTTGGCGGCTTCAATGAATCCGCAAGTGTTTACCAGGATGTAGTCTGCCTTGGAGGCGGTTTCTGTAGTCTGGAAACCTGCGTTTAACATTTCTCCAACGAGGCGCTCTGCGTCGACCTGGTTCTTGGAGCATCCCAGGTGAACAACAAAAATTTTGGGCTTTCTTGTAGGCATAGTCCAAATATAGATTTTAGGATACCTCGCGTTTTGTGGGGTAAGAAAAAAGAATATATTTGCGGTGATTCATTTTTTTTGGAGGTATAATGAAATTGAACAAGCTGGCTATGACGATGCTTGCAGGATGCGCTATTGCACTTATTGGTTGCGGTGGGGACAGTGGTACTGCTGCGACAGGTGACTCTTCGGGCTATTACTGCAAGGTCACTAGGGGTGCAAATTCCGTGAGCGTGGATAATTCCTATAAGGGAGCTTCGTATACTTCTACTGCGACGATTACTAGTGACACTCAGATTTCTTTCCATTCCATTTTCGGTTACCCGACTCAGGCTATGGCTGATGAAGCCTGTGCTGCGCAGAAGGATGAGGAATCTTATTGGCAGGATGGCAGCTATAAGGTTTCCTGCTCTGGAAGGAATGTGACCGTAGATGACTATAGCGAATATTTTTCAGTCGGTCCGGACACTTTGGAAGAAGTTGCTCTGGAATTCGAGGAAATGTGTCAGGAAGGCCAAGATCGCGTTGACCGCGGTGAAGTTGATTTTTAATCTGGCTCTGTAGGACGCATAAAAGAAGCCCCGTTCGAAGGAACGGGGCTCTTTTCGTAATAGCAGTTTCGGTTAATCCCAGTCGTCGAAGTCTTCCGGTTCGGAAGCGGCGGGCTTTGCTGCGGGAGCGGGTGCCGGAGGCGTTGCCGGAGCGGCTGCAGGAGCAGGTGCCGGAGCAGGAGCAGGTGCCGGAGCAGGAGCCGGGGCCGGAGCAGGAGCCGGGGCCGGAGCGGGTGCCGGGGCCGGTGCGGGAGCGGGTGCAGGTGCAGGAGCAGGTGCAGGAGCGGGTGCCGGCTTGGACGGAGCAGGAGCCGGTTCTTCTTCTTCGTCATCCTCCCATGCTTGGGAATTGGAATAAGAATCTTCTGTATCGGGGTTGGGGTTGCCGACCGTGTCGTTTTTGGTCTTGTCGACCCACCATGCGAAGTTCAGCGGAGACAGGGCCTGCTTACCGTAGTTCTGTGCGTCGGCGCTATTTGCGAAATAGCCTACGCGGATTCGGTAGTAGGTGCCTTCCAGTTCGCCCGGATTTTCGACTTCCACAATGTAAGCTTTCACGTTGTTTTCGGCTAGCTTCTTGACGATGTCATTTGCGACCTTCTTGGAAGCCTGGATGCTGACCTGGATAACGTAATCGCCGGAGGTCAGAGGTGCTGCACCTCCAATTGCAGGTGCTGCTGCCTTGGCGGGAGCTTCTTCTGTGGTTGCGGAAAGGGACTGGAGGGGAACCAGCTGGGGTTCATCGCCCTGGGCTGCCGGTGCAGAGGGGGCTTCTGCTGCAGGCTTTGCGGGGGCAACCTTGGCCGGAGCCTTTTCGGGGGCCTTGGGGGCTACTTTAGCCGGTTCCATCTGAGGAACCAGATCCTGTTCTTCATCGTTACAGCCGACCATCAGGGAACAGGCGAGAGTCACTACGCCTAAAGAAATAGCAGATAACCTTTTCATCCAATCTCCATTTGTGTTAAAATCAATGAAACTAACGCCCCGAATTGTAAAGAAATATACATAAGTCTTTGGTGTTCCGCAAGTTATTGATAATAAAATGCGTTTTTTTTGCCCCCTTGACGGAATTTACAATTATAGGTATATTTGGCTATCCAAATTTGAATTTTTAATTATTAACCAAAGGATTATCGTGATCGGCGTTATTGTTAAGTCCAACGAACCTTTCGAACGCGCTCTCAAGCGTTTCACCAAGTCTTGCGAAAAGAACGGCATCATTTCCGATGTCAAGAAGCGTCAGCGCTTCGAAAAGCCTTCTGAAGAAAAGAAGCGCATCGAAACTGCTGCTCGTCGCAAGCGCCTGAAGGAAATCGCTGACCAGAACCGTAAGCGTCTCTACTAATTCCCTAGGCGTCAAGCCTGTCGAATTGTGGCCGCTCCTTGCTTGCTAGTCTACGCGTATCTAGTAAGCGAGTTCAAAAGCGAAACTTTGTAATCTGTGAGTCGCTAACCTTTGGTTAGTGGCTCATTAGGTGTTTATAGACAAAAGGATGAAATATGGCAAGCGAATTGCTCACTCGTATTCTCGATGATGTCAAGGCCTCTATGAAGGCTCACGACTCTGAAACTCTTAGTGTTCTCCGTACCCTTCATTCCGATATCAAGAATGAAGCAATGAAGTCCGGTGCAACTCCTGCTCAGATTACTGACAGCATTACCGACGAAATGTGCGTCGATGTGCTTGCTAAGAGCGTTAAGCAGAAGCAGGAAGCCATTGAAATCCTCAAGAAGGGTGGCTTCATGGATAAGATTCCGGCAGAAGAAGCCGTTATCGCTATCTACAAGAAGTACATGCCCGCCGAAATGACCGAAGAAGAAGTGAAGGCCCTCATTGCAGAAATCAAGGCTGCAACTGGCGCAACTTCCCCCAAGGACATGGGCAAGATCATGAAGGAATTGCAGCCCAAGGTCAAGGGCCGCTTCGATGGCAAGCGCGTTAGCGCCCTGGTCCAGGAAGCATTGAAGTAATTAGTAGACAGTAGAAAGTTTAAAATGGCGCGACTGGTGTCGCGCTGAATAAAGGCACGGGCGACCACGCCCGTCAAAATTAACTTCCTACTTCCTACAATCTGCCGCATTTTATGCAATATGGTGAACAAAGTAAGATTCAAGAATTGGAGCTGCTCTACAAGATCAGCTCCATTTTGAACCAGAGTCTAGACTTCGAAAATGTGGCTCATCCCATTCTTGAAGTGCTGGAATCGACTATGGGTGTGCAACATGCCACCCTTACTTTGTATAACCGCCATACCGGCGAAATCTCCATTGAAATTGCGGAAGGTTTGTCCAGCCGCCAGGCCCGTAAGGGCCGCTATAAAGTGGGCGAAGGCGTCACCGGCCGTGTGGTCGAGACGGGTAAGCCCGTGATCATTCCTTCCGTGGGTAAGGATCCGAACTTTTTGGACCGTACCGGTCGTGGTAAAGATGAAAACCGAGCCTTCCTTTGCGTTCCTGTGATTATGGAACACGAGGTCATTGGCGCCTTGAGTGCCGACGTCCAGGATCCCGTGGAAACGGAACTTCCCGAAAAACTTCGCCTACTGGAAATTATCGCCCAGATGCTTGCGGGTGCCGTGAAGTTGCGCCGCCAGGCCCGCGAAGAAAACGAAATCCTGAAGGCGGAAAACGAACGTCTGACTATGGAGTTGAAGGATCGTTTCCAACCGGACAATATCATCGGACGTTCCAGCGAAATGCAGCGCGTCTACGCCCAGATAGATCAGGTTTCCAAGAATCCTCTTCCGGTTTTGATCGTGGGGGAGGTGGGTACCGGCAAGGGCCTAGTTGCAGAAGCCATCCATTACCGTTCCGACCGCAATTCCCATCCTTACATCCGCGTCCATTGCGCCTCCATGCCGGAATCCGTGCTGGACCGCGAACTCTTCGGAAGTGAACGTGGCGCCTTGGTGGGCGTCCTTACGGAAACTCCGGGCCGTGTGGAACAGGCCGACGGTGGTACGCTTTTCCTGGATGAAGTGGCGGAACTTTCTCCCAACCTTCAGGTAAAACTCTTGCGCTTGCTGCAGGATGGAGAAATGGAACGTGTGGGCGCCCGTTTTTCAAAGAAGGTAAACGTTCGCATTATTGCCGCCACCACCAAGAACTTGCAACAGATGGTGGCAGAAGGGACCTTCCGTGAAGACCTTTACTACCAGCTCCACATTTCGCCCATTTATGTTCCCGCACTGCATAACCGCAAGACGGACATCGTCCTTCTGGCGGATCACTTTGTGGAACATTACTGCCGCATTGTGGGCAAGAACGTGCGCCGTCTGGCTCGCACCACCATCAACATGCTCATGAGCTACCCTTGGCCCGGCAACGTCCGTGAACTTGAAAACGCCATCGAACGTGCGGTCCTCGTGACCGACGAAGATGTCATCTACCCCCATCATTTCCCCACAACGCTGCAGACCGCAGAAACTTCCGGTACCCAGGTGTCCGGTAACCTGAAGCTCATGGTGGAAGCCTACGAACGGGACATCATCTGCGATGCCCTCAAGAGTTCCAAGGGCAAGATGGCTGCCGCCGCCCGCAGCCTCTCCACGACACCTCGCATCCTTACATATAAAATAAAACAGCTAGGAATTGACCTAGCTGCATTTACGCGCTAATCCCTTCAAAGTCATGCTGACGAAAGTCAGCACCGGCATTTAGTTCCAGGTAGCGGTAAGTTGTTCTTATCTCTCGATTAGTTGATGCTCAGAGTGAACAACAGGGAGAATGAATTTGTGGAGGCTTCATTCTTTTCGTCGTCGTATTCGCCATCGGCAGAAGTGTGGGTGTAGGAGAATGCTGCGCCAAGGAGCATGTTGTCGCCAACCCACCATTCCTTACCGGCCATCAAGTTGAATCCAAAACCGGCATCCAGGTTGTCGAATTCATAGTCTTTGTCTTTAAAGGTAACGCTGTAATCGGAAATGCCGAAAGATGCGCTTGCGAAGAAGTTGTCGGTGTTGGGGATATAGTAGGTTGCGCCGATTCCCAGAAGGAAGGTGTTGAAACCGTCGTGGGAGATAGATCCCTGCTTTTTGCCGTCCAGGTAGGTTTCAAGATCACTGTAAATCGGAGTTACGCTTATGGTTGCGTGCAGGGCAAGATTTTCGATGATGGAATAGCCAATTCGGACGTTTGATTCTGCCTGCAAACCACTGTTTTTTAGTTCTCCGAGACCACCTTCAATTTGGTCGTTAAAGCTTCCGTATCCGAAGCCGAGGCCAAGGCTCATGAAGAGACCGTCGTGTGTTTTGGGCTGGGGACCTGCAAATGCAGAAATAGCGGCTGCAGAAAGCAGTACTGCAATCTTTTTCATTGTTTCTCCTAACGTTTAGTAATGTTGTGCGAAAAATATAGTGTTTTCATCTCTTGATTAGGATTCGGATGGACACTTTGTTGCCTAAAATGCTATCTTTACCCCCGAAAAGTAAACCTCTAACCCCTAGACCCTAGTCTCTAGACCCTAAATTATGCAATTCCGTCCTGTTAAAGAACAGCTTGATATTTTGATGCGCGGCGTTATCGACATCGTCCCGCAGGATGAACTCGAAAAGAAACTCCAGAAGTCTTACGAAACTGGCGTTCCCCTTCGCATTAAGATGGGCGTGGACCCCACTGCACCGGACGTTCATTTCGGCCATACCGTCGTTATGCGTAAGCTCCGCCAGTTCCAGGACCTGGGTCATACCGTGGTTCTTATCGTCGGTGACTACACCGCCCAGATTGGCGACCCCAGCGGCCGCAACAAGGCACGCCCCCGTCTCACTCACGAACAGGTTCTGGAAAACGCCAAGGAATACCAGGAACAGTTCTTCAAGGTTGTCCGTCGCGATCAGGTGGAAATCCACTACAACGGCGAATGGTTCTCCAAGCTTGACTTCAGCAAGGTCACCGAACTCATGGGTCAGTTCACTGTAGCCCAGATGCTGGAACGCGAGGACTTCCACAACCGCTACACCGCAAATACTCCCATCAGCCTCCATGAATTCATGTACCCCATGATGCAGGGCTACGATTCCGTCGCCATCAAGTCCGACGTGGAACTTGGCGGTACCGACCAGAAGTTCAACGTGCTTCGCGGTCGCGACCTTCAGATTTTCGAAGGTATGGAACCCCAGATCGGTCTCTTCATGCCTATCCTCCTGGGTACCGACGGCAAGGTCAAGATGTCCAAGTCCATCGGTAACTACGTGGGCCTCAACGAAGCTCCCGACGTCATGTACCACAAGATCTACAGCCTGGCTGATAGCATCGTTGAAAACTGGTTCGAACTTTTGACCGAAATCCCCATGGAAGAAATCAAGCAGATGATGGCTGACGTGGCTTCCGGCAAGATGAACCCCAACGAAGCAAAGCATCGTCTGGCCATGGACATCGTGACCCAGTACTATGGCGCAGAAGCTGCAGAAGCTGCCGCCGCTCACGAAAAGGAAGTCCACAGCGGTAACGCTATTCCCAGCGACGCTGCAGAATGCTCTGTGGCTGCTGGTTCCTATGGCGCTCTCGACCTCCTGGTGGAAGTGAAGGCTTTTGCCTCTAAGGGCGAAGCTCGTCGCATGGTCCAGAACGGTGGCGTAAAGATCGGCGGCGAAAAGCTGGCTGATCCCCAGGCCCAAGTTGAAATCAAGGGCAATGACCAGCTGGTCATCCAGGTGGGTAAGCGCAAGTTCTATAAGGTGAACTTCTAAGACTTCATCAAGGTTAGGATTGGTAAGTTCTATGGCTCAGGATATTCTCATTCTCGGTTTGAACCCAGCATGGCAGCGCTTGTTCTTCCTGGACAAGTTTGAATTGGGCGAGGTCCATCGCATTTCCAAGGTCGAAGAGTATGCTTCGGGCAAGGGAATCAACTGCGGCCGCGTGCTACAGCTGTTGGGTGGTTCGCCCCTTCTGATGCACTTCCTGGGATCCGAACATGGTTCCCGCATTTTTGACGAGCTTTCCGCCTGCGGTATTCAGCAGGCTCCTGTGTGGATCAAGGAACCGACCCGCATCTGTACCACTATCGTGAGTGCAGGCGAGTCTACGGAATTGATTGAACCGTCTCCGGTCCTTACCGAAAACGAGAATGGCGATTTTCTCCAGACTCTCAACGACTATTGGAGTTCCACCCAGTATGTGGCCCTCTGTGGTACGTTCCCTAAGGGCTTTGCTGTAGAACAGATCAATTCCCTGGATTTTACAGGCAAGAAGGTCTTTGTGGATGCCGTGGAAAATATTGATTCCTGGCTGGAAAAGGGTGTGGAACTCCTGAAGATCAACATGAATGAATACAGCAAGATTCTGGATCGTCTTGGAATTCCTCAGGTGATGTCCAGCCCTCAGTTCTGGAAGATGTCCGCCACTGCCGTGCTGGAACGTCTGCCTATCAAGAATCTGGTGGTTACCAACGAGGACTCTCCCGTGCGAGCTTTCCGCCTTCAGGAAGGCGCCTTCCAGGGTGTCCAGATTCAGCCCCCTACCATCCAGGTGAAGAATACCGTAGGCGCGGGCGATTCCTTCTTTGCAGGTTGGCTTATGGCCGATAGCCAGGGTCTTTCCTTTGAAGAATGCTTGGTGAAGGCTACTGCTGTGGCTGTTGCCCGCTGTGAAACCGACCGTCCCTGGAATCTTAAGCTGGAACGCGTTGCCGAACTTGAAACCGAGCTAGCCGAAGCTGTAGAAAAGTTGGAATAATCCATGGAGTTTCCTGTGCACGAGAACTTTCCCCTGTTTGCATTTGCGACGGCTATGGAATTTTCAAAGGTGTTTCCACAGGACTCCTCCAAGGCGGAATTACACAATTCATTGATTCCCTTAAGCGGTCCTTTTCGGGGTTGCTTTGCTTGTATTCTAGGCGTGGGCATCCTGGATTTCGCAGCAGGCCTGTCCTGCTTGTTATCCGAATGTAAACAAACTAACGTAAAAATTTCTGCTGCCATTAATGTGGGAATCTGTGGCGCCTATCCCAATCGCGGTCTGTCCTTGCTGGACGTTGTAAACGTTTCAAGCGACAGGGTCGGTGATCTCGGATGCGAAGAACGTGACGGTTCTCATGCCCTGTGGGGAAGTGCGTACACCTCCGCCAGCAGTGCTTCCGTTCCTGCGGTTCTTCAAAACACGTACGGCAAGCTCCCGCAGGTAAAAGGTGCTACCGTAAATTGCTGCACCGGCACAGAAAATACCGCTCTTGAGCGGGTCAGGAACCTCGGGTGCGACGTGGAATCCATGGAGGGAGCCGCCTGTTTCGCCGTGTGTGAAAAATTCGGGATTCCCGCCTATCAAGTCCGTGCAGTCAGTAACATCGCGTCCACTCGGGATAAGTCCCAATGGAAAATCGACGAAGCCTTGGATAGGCTTCATGAAGTTTTAGTCGATAATCTTTAAAACAATCGTTTCTTTAGCCTTGAGGTTAACATGCGTCTATCTCTAGGAATATCAACTTGCCCTAATGATACATTCATCTATGAAGCCCTCATTAAGGGACTGGAAAATTCACCTTTTGACTGGGACGTCCATTTCGCCGATGTCCAGACCTTGAACGAAATGGTTCGCAGGGGAGAGTTGGATGTGGCGAAAGTCAGTGCCCAGGTCTATCCAAAAGTTGAGTCGGAATACAAGTGCCTGGGATGCGGAGGCGCGATTGGCTACGGATGTGGTCCTCTATTCCTTTCCGCTGTGTCGGAAAAATACGACCCGACGTTGCCTGTGGTCCTACCGGGAGCGGAAACTACAGCCGCCTTGTTGTTTCGCTTCTGGCATTCCAGAACCCAGTCGGCGTCCAAGGAAATTGAACCTGTGGCAAAACTTAATGTAAAGTTCGCCCTGTTCGACCAGGTATATCGTTCTCTCCTGTCTGGGGAGGACTCTCAAGGCGTCGTAATCCATGAACACCGTTTTACCTGGAAACGGGACGGACTCCATCTGCTTCAGGATCTGGGGGCCTTCTGGGAACAGGAAACGGGTACGCCGATTCCGCTTGGAATTGCTGTCGCCCGTAAGAGCCTGGGGGAGGAAACCATCGCCCTGGTGGAAAGTGAAATCCGAAAAAGTCTAGCGGATGCGCGAGGCCGCAAGGATCCTGTAACGCCTTTTATAGACGAAAAAGCTCAAATTTCCAGTCGTGAGGTCATGGTTTCTCACATAAATATGTTTGTCAATGATTTCTCCGAAAACGTGGGGGACCGGGGGTGGGCTGCCCTGGAAAACTTATGGCGGTTGGTTAGGTGTGCATAATTTGTTGAATGACAAGAATTTATTGCGATTTTTTTAAAAACTTGCGTAAATTTTAAAAAACAGCGGAATTTTGACGAAAACTTTATTTATTTTCCATTTTGCATCTTATTTTGGAGATTTCATATGAGTTTAGTGAATGATCTCGAACAGGAAGTTGAAAACTTCAAGCGTGAGTATGAAAAGTTCGAACGCGGTAATAAGTCCGCCGGAACCCGTGCTCGTAAGGTCCTGCAGGACATCAAGAAGACCTGCCAGGAGATTCGTGTGTCTATTCAAGGAGTGAAGAAGGAAGAGGGTAAGTCCGGTCCTGAGGCCGAGGACTAACCTGAAAAGCCTGTAAAACAGGCCTGTTTTCACCGATTTTCACCTAAAATTTGCCAAATTTTGCGAAAATCGTTTGACTAAAGGCCGTTTTGAAGGTATATTCCCATTTGGAATTTACGTTTGCCTCTACGGGCAAACTGTAAGCGTATGAATTTTAAGTGTTCTATGATTGGAGAAACGTAGCAGTATGACCCTAAAGAAACTGGTCTTAATCACGGCCGGGGCAATGCTTCTTACCGGAACCGCCATGGCAAAGAATATCAATGTGCCTGGTGATTACAGCAAGATTGCAGATGCTCTCGGTAATGCTGACGCTGGCGATACTATTTTCGTTAAGCGCGGTACCTATAACGAAAACATCACCTTGATCATGGGTGTTGTGCTCAGAGGCGAAGAACCGACCTCTACCATCATTGATGGTGGCCGTCGCGGTCCTACCGTCATGGGTACTTCGGGCGCAGAAATGTCCCACTTTACCATTAGAAACGGTCTCGAAGGTATTCTCTGCGAAAACGCAGCTCCTTACATTCATGACTGCTATGTGCTGGACAACCATGCAACTGGTGTCGGCGCATTCATTTCTCTTCCGCATCTTCGTAACAACGTCGTCTATGGCAACCGCTGGTCCGGCATTCTTGCCTGGGGCGCTAAGTCTCTCGACGCTTATATCGAACAGAACGTTGTACTCCGCAATGGCTATTCCGGCCTTGCACTGAAGGGACCGACCAACGTGGTCGCCCGTAACAACATCTTCATGGAAAACCACTACTACGGTGTGTTTGCTGACCCGGCTGCCGGTCAGACGAAGGTGGAATACAACAACATCTACAAGAACTATTATCCGTTCAACCAGTTCATCAAGGTGAACCGTACGAACGTTTCCCTCGATCCGAAATTCAAGAACGCCTCTCTCTCCAAGCCGGACTTCTTCTGCCAGTCCACCTCTCCGATGCTCAAGCGCGGTAAGGGTAAGCTGGACATTGGTCTGACTACCGCAGGTCTGGTTAAGGAAGAAGAAGCTGTTGAAGAAACCCGTAATCCGGATACCGATGGCGATGGCCTTTGCGATCCTTGGGTTTCCGAAGAAGGCGTCTCCGATAAGTACGCTTCCGTTTGCACCGGCCTCGACAACTGCCCCGAAGAAGCTGAAGACTTCGACGGCTTCCAGGATGACGATGGCTGCCCGGATCCGGACAATGACCGTGACGGTCTTTGCGATCCTTGGGTAGAAGCTAAGGGCATGCTCTCTAACTTCGCTCACATTTGTAAGGGTGTTGACCTCTGCCCCGAACAGGCAGAATCCCTGAATGACTACAAGGACGACGATGGTTGCCCGGATGAAGTTCCGCAGCCGCCTAAGAAGGTCTTCGTTCTTGAAGGTGTGAACTTTGAATCTGGTAAGGCAACCATTACTCCGGACTCCTACATCTCCCTGATGAAGGTGGTGGACATCATGGAAACCTTCACCGAAGCTACCTTCCAGATTGTCGGTCACACCGATAACGTTGGTAACAAGGATAAGAACAAGCAGCTTTCCGCAGACCGCGCTGCAGCCGTTAAGAACTTCCTCGTTGAGAAGGGCATTAACGAAAGCCGTATGGTAACTGATGGTATGGGTGACACTAAGCCGGTCGCCTCCAACAAGACCCCGGAAGGTCGTGCTCAGAACCGTCGTATTGAGTTTATCCGTACGGATATCAATTAAAGGAGTAGGTGATGCGTTCAAGTTTTCTTAAAACAGCAGCAGTCTTCGGACTCTCCGTAGCCAGCACCTCTTTGTTTGCAGATGCCATTTATTCTCCCCATAAGTACCAGCAGAATGACTGGTTCGCAGAATTCGGTGGCAACACCTCCATGTATGTGAACCCGGCTTCTATCGCAGAAACCGAACAGCTGGAATTTAGCGCAGCATTCTTTAGCTCCATTAGCGGTGAAGCAAGCCAGGAATACGTGAGCTTGACTTACCCCATGGACTACAAGCATACTTTGGGCTTCTCTTTCTTCGAAAACGGTGCCGGCATTGATGACGGTCCGGATTACGGTGAATATGCCTTCATGCTTGGTTATGCTTACAACCTGATGCAGTGCGTCTCCCTGGGTGTGGACCTCTCCGTCCTCTACATCAACCAGTTCGACGCTGTGAAGCAGGTTACTCTCGGTGCTGACGTAGGCCTTAGCTGGAATCCGCTGGCATCCTCCAAGTACGGTTACCTCTTGGTTGGCGTTGCTCTCCAGAACATCGCTCAGCCGGCTATCGCTACTGATCCTGATGCAAGTGCATTCGTTGTTCCGGGCTTCTTCGGTGGTGCCCGCGATGACGCTTACAACATTCCTGCAAACCTGAACCTGTCTTTCTTCTATCGTGGCTTCAACCGCGCTCTCGAAGTTAAGGCTGAAATCTCCCTCATCGACGTGTTCCACGCCGAAGAAGAAGGTGGTGATGGTCTGAGCCCGGAAATGAGTTTCACTTTGACTTACTACCTGTCTCCGCATCTTGGTGTTCGCGCTCGCTTCACCAAGGAAGGTTACCCGGTAGTTGGTGCTACTGTTAACGTTAAGGATGTTTCCATCTTCCGTTACCTGGCACTGGACCTCGAAATGTCTCACGATGACCTCTATGCCAAGAAGAACCGTGGTTTCATCTGGGCCGTGAAGATTACTTCCCGCTTCGGTGACACCCGTGAAGAAAAGATTGGTGAAGAACGTTATCGCCGTTTGAAGATTGAACCTGAAAACGACTACCGTGCAGCAATGCGTCTCTACTTGAACCGTCAGTTCCTCGAAGCAGCTTATGCTTTCGGTAAGGTTCAGACCAAGTACCCCGCATTCCACCTTGTCGACCAGGCTGCCTTCTATAAGGCAAAGTCCTTCGAAAACCTCCGTATGCACAAGGCTGCAAAGTCCGTGTACGAAGATGCTATCAAGCGCTATCCCCAGAGTGACCAGCGTGCTAAGTACCACTTCCAGTTGATGAACATCGACTATAAGGAAGGCAAGTACACTGACGCTATGTCCAAGTACCAGGGTATTGCCCAGAAGTTTGGTGAAAGCGACGTTAAGGCTGACGCTGACTACGTTGCAGGTCAGATCAAGTTCGAACAGGGCCTCTATCAGGAAGCTGTTGACCTGCTGGCTGCAATTCTCCCGGGTAACGCAAACTACTTCTATGCTCGCTATACCATGGGTATCGCTTACAGCCGTCTCGGCAAGTTCGACGAAGCTGAAAACTGCTTCCGCGACATTACCGAACAGCCCTACTCCAACCAGTCTGAAAGCGACCTGCAGGACGCTGCTCGCGTGAAGCTGGGTCACCTCTTCTTCTCTGGCGAAAAGCCGGATATTCCGGCCGCAGTAGAAATGTACCATCAGGTGCAGCCTTCTTCTCCGGTGTACGACGAAGCAGTGCTCGGTATTGCATGGTCCTTCCTGAAGGTGAACAAGCCGGACGAAGCAATGAAGCCCGCTCAGCTGATCATCAACAAGTATCCGGATTCCTTCCTGGTTTCTGAAGCTTACCTCGTGATCGGTTACTGCCACTTCATGAAGAAGAATTACAAGAATGCTGTTGAAGCCCTTGAACAGGCTGAAAAGCGTACCGAACAGCCGGTTGTATCTGTGGCTGCTCGTGACTCCGCTCGCCAGGCATTCGATGCAATGCAGGACGAATTTGATTCTGTCCAGGTTAAGGCTCTTGACCTCGCTCGTCAGCTCCCCACTCCTCGTGTGCAGAGCAAGCGCGATGCTTTGAAGCCTTCCTTCGATAAGGCTAACGCAGCTATTGAAGATTATGCAGCCTTCAGCCAGAAGGCCATCCAGAGTGACCGCTTCGAATCCAACCGTAAGCGTATCTTGGATGACGCAGGCTTTACCTTGGCAACTGCAAAGACCAAGATGGGCCAGGGCGCTGGTGTTTCTCAGGAAGCTCAGCAGCAACTCGACGAACTGGAGGACCTGGAGTAATCCGGGTTCGTCCCTTTTTTATGATTTCATAGGTGGATAGAGTACATGAAAAACCTTTTACTCGTTTCGGCAATTGTGGCCTCTTTGGTAGGCACCTCTTTTGCCGCAGACCCATGTAAGGAAAAGACTGCAGAAGCAAAGAAAATGATGGCTAAGTGTAAGGCCATCGGTAAGGGCAATGCTGGTTATGAATCCTGCGCTAGCTCTTATAAGGTTGCAAAGAACCAGGCCGAACAGGCTTGCCGTTCTGGTGGCCTTGATGAAAAGGGTATGACTGATGCCATTGCCCAGTGGGAAAAGCAGGTGAACAACTGTAAGGGTAAGCAGAATGCACGTTGTGCTTCCGCTCTCCAGCAGCTCGGTCACTATCAGTTCCAGCTGGAAGAAAAGCAGTTCCTCGACAGAACCGCTCAGTACGAAGAAGATGTTGCATGGTGCGCTGACCGCGATAACAAGCCGGCTAAGTGCGCTAACATCGATGATCTTCCCAAGGCAGATCACCAGAAGTCTCTGGGTTACTTCCTGGAATACATCGATAAGTATCCTAAGGAAAGCAAGACTCCGACCGTTATGTACCAGGCTGCAGCAGTTCTGGAAGCTAGCGGCGAAGACGACAAGGCATTCAAGCTCCGCGATCGCCTTGTAAAGACCTTCCCGGATAACGGCCTTGTTCCCAAGGCATGGCTCCGTATTGCTGAATACCACTTCATGAACCGTAAGTTTAAGGATGCTATCAACGCCTATAAGAAGGTGACTGGCTTCGATAACTTGACTGGTAAGGAAGCAGCATTGGCCATGTACCACTTGGCTGAATCCTACTATGAAACTGCAGAATTCGAAACTGCAGCAATCCAGTACTACAACTACATCATTGGCGCCGACAAGGGTAAATACCCTGCAGACTTGCGCGGTGAAGCAATGGACTTCATGGCCGCCGCATTCTCTGACTTGGAAGGTGGTGGTGTCCAGGAAGCTGAAGCTTTCTTGAAGGACAAGAAGGTTAACTTCAAGGACTCCGTCTACTACCGTATCGGTATGAAGAACAAGGACCATGACCGTAACGAAGAAGCTGTCCAGTCCTTCAAGCGTTTGATGAGTATCAACCCGGACTACATCGATGCTCCGCTGGCTGATATTGCCATGATTGAAATTCTCATTGTCCAGCAGAAGTTCGAAGAAGCTCAGCAGCATCGTTACTCTGTTGTGAAGCGTTACGACCGTAACTCTTCCTGGTACAAGAAGAACCAGAAGTATCCTGAATCTGTGAAGAATGCTGAAACTGCAATTCGCGGCGCTATGCTCGACATTCCGCAGTATCATCATTCTCGCGCTGCCAAGCTCACCAAGGAAGGTGACTTGGAAGCCGGTAAGAAGCAGTATGCAGAAGCTATTAAGGCTTACGAAGCATTCCTGAAGCGCTATGCAAAGGAACCGACTTGGGACGAATACAAGGTTCACATCAACCTCGCTCTCGTTTACCAGGAAATGGGTCAGTTTGCTAACGCTGCCAAGATGTTCAACTGGATCGTCGACACCGATACTACCCGTTACGGTCGTCGTCCCATGGGCTCCGAAGCTCTCCTGAAGAAGGAAGAAGCTGGTTATAACGCAGTGCTCATGATGGACCAGGCTCGCGAAGCTGCTAAGAAGAATAAGGCTGGTGACGATGCTGTTAAGGCATACGCACTTCCGGAAACCAAGGCTTACTTTGAACAGGTTAAGCGCTACATGGCTAAGTTCGGTCAGAACAAGGAAGCTGCAGAACTTGCTTACAACGCTGCAATCGTTCATTACGATGCAAAGCAGTTCAAGACTGCAGTTACCGAACTTCGCAAGCTGAAGCAGGATCATCCTAAGCATCAGTACATCTTGCTTATTAGCCGTATGCTTGCTCAGTCCCTGTTGGAATCTAGCCAGCTGGATGAAGCTCTTACCGAATTCGAATGGCTCTTTGCCCAGTACAGCGACAAGAAGAAGCCGACCTACAATGATTCCATGGCTAAGGAAATCGAAAAGGCTATCGCTTACGTTCTGTTCCAGCAGGCAGAAGTCTCTGTCAAGTCCAAGCAGTACGAAAAGGGTGCAGGCGCCTACCTCGCTCTCGTGAAGCGTTACCCGAAGATCGACATTGCTGACAAGGCTGTGTTCGAAGCTGCTGCAGCTTACGAATCTGCTGAAAAGTATACCATGGCCGCTCAGACCTTCATGATGTTGCCGAAGCAGTATGCTGCATCTCCGCTCACCATCAAGGGTATCGTTCGTGCCGCAGGTGCATACAAGAAGGAAAGCGCTGCAGTTCCGGCTAACAGCAAGAACGCTGCAAAGGAAAAGGAACGTCTCCTCCGCGAAGCTGCTAATACCTACTTGTTCATCACCAACAACTTCCCGAAGGATTCCATGGCATTCCTCGCCATCGCATCCGCTGCACAGACTTACGATTCCATCCCGGATAAGAAGACTGCTGCAATGACCTACGAAATTGCCTACAAGCGCTACCACGAAGATGAACGTACTCCGGGTTATCTCTATAGCGCATGCTTGAGCTACGATGAAGCTAAGATGGCTGACGAAGCTATCCGCTGCTCTAAGGACCTGGTCCGTGACTACCCGAAGAGCTCCTATGCCCTGGATGCTGCATTCTCCATCCCGATGGCTTACGCCAACGTGAAGAAGTGGGATCTGGCTGCTAAGGAATACCACACCTTCATCAAGATGTATACCGAAGATAAGGAAAAGCTGATTGCTGCCTATATCGGTGCTGCTCGCGCCTACATGGAACTTAAGGAAGAAGATAAGGCTATTGCCGACTATGACGCTACCCTTAAGAACTATGATAAGTACGGTCTGCAGATCAAGAACGCTGACCCGGCAGTTCCTGCTGAAGCAGCATTCTATCTCGGTGAACACGAATATAACAAGATGACTCCGATGGTCATCAAGGGCAAGGATAAGGAAAAGGCTAAGGTCATCAAGTCCCTGGTGGATATCCTCCAGAAGGCTATGGGTCAGTACTCCAAGTCTGCAACCTACGCATCTGAAAAGTGGACCTTCCGTGCCACCAACAAGATGGGTAAGCTCTTCGTGACTATGGCCGAAAAGATCCGCGAACAGGAACTGAACGGCAAGAAGGAAGACGAACGCTTCGCAGAACGTATCGGTATTGTTCAGCAGCTTCCCAGCTACTATGAACAGGCTCAGCCAATCTTCAAGAAGAACATCGACCTTGCTCGTGACCAGGGTTTCTATAACAAGGACGTGGTGGAAGCAGAAGAAGGCTACATCGAAATGTACTACCAGAGCGCTGCTGTGTACATGGAAGTTGCCGATGCATTTGCAAACTCTCCGCTGCCTGACTCTGCTGCCATCGTGAAGGAATACGTTGAATACGAAGGCATGGTCAAGGACGACGCTATGGAAGCTGTCCATGAAGACTTGGAAGCTTACCGTGAAGAATTGTCTTCTCGTTCTGAAGCTGCAAAGCAGGCTGCAATCCCCGTTTGCCAGACCGGTATCAAGGCTTCTGCCTACTACGGTATTGACAATCAGTGGACTGCTAAGCTGTTCGAACTTCTCAAGTCTATTGATGAAGCTAACGAAGTGCTGAACACCAAGATCGAAAAGTTCGACCCGTCCACCTTGTTCTCTGATCCGTCTTACTTCAAGACCAAGGCTCGTATTGAACAGATTTCTAAGTCCGAGGTGATGACTCCGGAAGAACAGATCGCTACCTATCGTGACATCATCAAGGAAGGCAAGGCCGAAAACGAAAAGTTGAAGGCAAAGCTTGCTGAACTGAAGAAGATGCTTGCTCCGGCTCCTGCACCTGCTGCAGCAACTGGCGCTGGCGAATTCTAGCGGTAAAAACAATTTTACGGGGGACCTTGTTCATAGGGCTCCCCCGTTCTTTTTGAAAAAAATTGGGTATTTCCGTATCGTAAATTAAGTTTTACCACCTAAATCTTCCCAATTTGCTCAAAAAAATTTAATATGAACTTCAATATTTCAAAAAAACAAAAACCACTCATTTAAAGGAGTACTCTAATGTCTAAAATGCTTCAATCTTTCAGCCCCGAATCCGATGGTTGGCAGTTCATGTGGATCATCTCGGTCGTCTTCCTGATCGGCCTTGGTTTCTCCATCGAACGTTTTGTCTACATCATGGTTAAGAGCGGTTCTGGCCGTGCTAAGTTCCTGGCTGACTTTGGTAAGCTCATCTCTTCTCAGCAGTATGATCAGGCTCTGAGCCTCGCTAACAAGACCAAGCTCCCGGTTGCTCGCGTCATGGCTGCAATCGTTGCTGCTCGTAACGGTGGCCGCGAAACCATGACTGCTGCTTGCGATGCAGTTTTCCTTACTGAAGCTCCCCGTCTGACTCGTTACATCTCCATCATCCAGGTTATGGCTTCCATCTCTACCTTGCTCGGTCTGATGGGTACTATTTACGGTCTGATCTTCACCTTCGACGCTGTTGCTAACAAGCCTGCTTCTGAACGTGCAAAGGCTCTTTCTGACGGTATCGCTATCGCTATGGGTACCACCCTCCTCGGCCTTCTCTCTGCAGTGCCCCTGCTGGTTATCGTTGGCCTCCTCAACATGAACTCCGAACGCCTGATCCAGGAAATGGAAGAAAAGGGCCTCAAGATCATCAACTCCTTGGCATAATTGTTTAGGTAATTACAATTAACTGGAGTTAATAAATATGGCAAGACAACTTAAGAAACCAGCAAAGCCTGAAGAACCGGACCTGTTGCCGGCAATGGGCTTGTTCACAATCTTGATTCCTATGCTCTTGTCCATGGCTGCTTTCTCTAAGCTCGCTATTGTGGAAGTTAACCTGCCCGAACGCAGCGTTATGTCCAACAGCGACGATCAGCCGCCTCCCGATGAGCAGGCTCTGAACTTGTCTTTGGCAATTACTGGCGATTACCTTGTTATTGGTGCTCGCGGTGGTTTCCAGCCGAACGTCTATTTCAAGGAAATGTGGACGTTCCGTTGCAAGTCCGATGCCAAGCTGATCACTCATTCTCCGGATGATGTGAAGGCTGCAGTAGAAAGTGGACATGGTCCCAAGTGCCAGGATGGCAGCGAAATGGATAAGGAAAAGTACCTTTACGAAATCGAAGCTATCCAGCTCTGGGCTATCCAGAAGGAATCTGAAGAAGATCCCGGTAAGATTATCTGGGCTGTTTACTCCAACGGTGGTACCGCTGAAGAAGCAGTCGCTGACAGTGCATACGTAGACGGCAACAACAACTTCCTCATGGCAGTTGGTGAAGGTCCTGGTGGCGCTCAGAAGCCCGCTGGCCTCGTGAAGCCCAGTGCAGGTCAGGCAATCGCAACTCTCGCAGAAAACTCTGTCCGTACTCTGAAACCGGACGTAGCTGCTAAGAATATGATTGCTCCTCTGTCTGCTTATGACCTGATCGCTAAGGATCTCATTGCAATCCATACTACGTTCATCGACCTTGATGATGCTGACAACATTATTATCGTTGCTAACGATGATACTCAGTTCGACAAGATCATTCAACTTATGGACCGTGCTAAAGAAGCCGGTTTTGGCAAGATCAACCTTGCTAAGCTGGGAGGTTAATCATGGCAAGAAGAAGTCGTAAATACGGTGAAGACGTCCCGTTCTCGATTACGTCCATGATGGACATGATGACCATTATTCTGGTGTTCATGATTAAGAACATGGACGCAGAAGGTCAGCTCTTAACTCAGGCCGAAAACTTGATCCTTCCGGTTTCTGTCTCTAAGAAGCAGCCTGCAGAAGTTTCTCTGGTTGTTATTATCGATAGAGAATATGTTGTGGTCGATAACAAGAAAGTTGTCCCGACTGATGACGTGTTCAAGCAGGAAGATCTTTGCGTGGCCCCCGTTCTCGCTGAATTGCACGAACGTCGTAAGGCTGAACGTGACGCAGCCCTCGCCGCAAACCAGCCCGGTGATGCAGCAGGTAGCGTTGTTGTCCAGATCGACAAGAACATTCCTTACGATGTGATGTACAAGGTGATGGCTACCTGCGGTATTGCAGGCGTCCCCACTTGCGATTACACTGGCCCGGATACTCGCCTGAATGGTTACACAAACGTTTCCTTCGCCGTGATGGAAAAGAACGGTGGGGAGGACTAAACTATGGCTAAGAAAGTATCTCCCGCAGTTGATCCTTTAGTAGCGTCTTTGATGCCGGAATCCGACAAGAAGATGGGCGCTATTGCAGGTATCTCTCTTGCAGTTGCCATTGCAATCTGTCTTCTCGCTTCTACCTACGAACAGGTCGTTGACGAAGTCGTCTTTGATGAAAAGGCTGACACCGAACTCGTCGCTCAGATGACCATGGAAGAAAAGAAGGAAGAGAAGAAGGAAGAAAAGAAGAAGGAAGAGCCGAAGAAGCCTCGTAAGAAGGCTGGTGGCGGTGGTAAGCCCCGTGGTAAGGGTCAGCCCAACGCTCCCCAGACTCGCGGTGTGCTGAAGCTCCTCACTGCACAGACCAAGAACGCCAGCGCTGGTGCATATGACCTCATGAAGAACCAGAAGTTCTCTAAGGACATTGACAAGGTGCTGAAGGACGTGGCTGGCCTCCAGACTACTGGTAAGACTCAGCTCGGTGGTCGTCGCGGTAAGGCAGACGGCGGCTTTAACGAAGGTTACGCAGAAGGCGGTTCCGGTGGTATCGGTGACGGTCTGGCAGGCCTCCTTGGCGGTGGTGGCGGTGGTATCGCTACTAAGGCTAAGGGTTCTATCAGAACTCCGTCTGAACGTGATATCGACATGGGCGCCGGTGGTGGTTCTCGTAGTAAGTCTGAAATCCAGAAAGTGGTTAAGCAGCGTACTCCGGGTCTCCGTCACATCTATAACAAGTTCCTGAAGAAGAAGCCTGGCTTTGCTGGTAAGGTTACCCTGAAGTTCACAATTGCTCCGGGTGGCGAAATCATCAGCATCTCCATCGCATCCTCTACTACTGGCTTCGGTGAATTCGACCAGGAAATCAAGACTTCCGTTTCTCGTTGGAAGTTCGGAACTGTTAAGTCCGGTAACACCACTGTGACTATTCCGTTCACCTTCTCTGAATAATTCTCAGAAAAGTCTAAAAAAGGCTGGGCATTCGTGCTCGGCCTTTTTTTTGTTAAAAATTCTTAAAAAAAATATGTATTTGTTTAAATTTTTATTGCGTTTTTGATTTTATAAAGCTAACTTTAAAACAGATTTTTACAGAGGAGTTTATATGAACTTAAGAACTGCTGCTGCCGTTGGTGCCGCAATTGGCGTTTTTGGTGTTGGTTCTGCTTTTGCAACCTTCGCTCGCGTTGAATCCATGGGCAAGAACACTACTTATATCATGGACGATGTAAGCATCTTCGACAACCCGGCTAATGCAAACCTTTATTCTAACTATTTGATTGGCGGTTTCGGTGCTTATACCGATAACAACCTCCAGGCTGGCGGCAACTATGATCCGCAGCACCCCACTTTCGGTGGTATCTTTGCTCTGAACTTTGGTGATGAAAACAATCCGGATCCGAAGTTCACCATCGGTGGTCTCTTTGGCCGTATCGATGATGATTTGGCTATGTATCTCCCGGGTCGTGTCCAGGTAGGTAGCTCCAGATATTCTAAGGTTCCCGAAACCGTGACTAACTTTGACGGCTTCCTGGGCTGGACTCTCTCTAGCGGCGACGCTATGGGCTTGCATATCTATATCGCTCACCAGGATGGTGGCGATCTGGACGAAAGCGGTTCCTATCAGCCGGATGAAGATGCTCATGCTTCTATCGTCAAGGCTGATGGTGGTATTAACATCCAGACTGGCAGCGGTACTTCCTACGAAGCATCCTTCGGTCTTGCTCGTATCCAATATGGCCCGGGTCACTATGACTTCTTTGAAAATGGTGACTTCTCCTTCTTGGCAAAGGCTCGCGCATTCTTCACCCTCGAAGCAATCGACGGTGAACTTGTTCCGGCAGTTTCCATGAAGCTCGCTCAGGCTCCCGGCATTGATGACAAGAACGCTCAGGCTGGTCTCGGTATCAATGTTGCCATGAACCGTGGCTTCTTCTGGATGGGTCTTGACTTCGTCTGGCGTCAGCTGAAGGCTCATGACTACTTCTATGACACTAACCTTGGTAGCTGGATCTACGATGGTCGCGACGAAGATGGTGATCACAACTGGGACAAGCGTTCCGACATCGGTGGCAAGATCAGCTTCGGTATCGAACGTAACATTTGGTGGGATTGGTTCGTAATCCGTGTTGGTGGTCAGAAGTCCATCATGTACACCGAATGCTCCAAGAACGAAAAGAACATCTACAACCGCGAACGCTATGGCATCTGCAAGGATGACGGCACTTTCTTCTCCACCAACCCGCTGGCTGATGGTACTAGCAAGGACCACGTTGGCTTCGGCTTCGGCATCAACATCGAAGAAAAGCTGAAGATTGACGTGACCGTCGCTGAAGATGTGCTGTTCCGTAACCCGTTCCAGGGTGAAGGCCGCCTCTTCTCTCGCGTAGACGCTACCTATAGCTTCTAATATAGTTGCAAAGGAAGGGGTGTACCCCTTCCTCTGGACTCCTTTCCCCACGTGGGGTTTAGACCTGCTTTACCGCAGGTCTTTTTGTTATGTTGCAAAGGGCTGGTTTTCCCCTTCCTCCACATAGAGGACAATTCTCACTAAGGCAACGAAGTTGCCAAGTGTTCATTAGTCTGGACTCCCACCCAACATTCGGGTGAATGGACCTGCCTAACGGCGGTCCTTTTTTTGTTAAGGTGCAAAGGGCGGGACTTCCACCTATCACTGGGGTGAAAGGGACTTGCTTGTTGGTGGTCCTTTTTTTCTATTTTATTGGGTGATGATGAAAAATTTAAAGTTTGTTTTGCTTGCCTTTACGGCTTTGTTTGTGGGGTGTTCTGAACCTACGGATCGTATTGAACACAAGCTGACTCCGTACCTGCAGGAGGATTTGAAATTCATGGTGGCGGAGAATATCCGTGCCAATGGAAACAAGGATGCCTTGATGGAAGAGCCGTATTATCGCGTGAAAGATTTTCGTTTGTTCGAAGGGGCTGCATCCCGTATTTATGCGGCTTACGCAGAGGTCGACTTTTTCATCTATAAGGATGTGGCGATGCATGAGAAGAGAAAGTATCGCTATGACGTGCACACTCGTCAGTGGGATCGTTATTCCAAGGAACTAAAACATGGTAAGGATTCTATTCCTTAGGTTGTTTGTTGTTCTTCTTTTAACTATAATTGTTGCGTAAAGTTTCATCTCATCCAAAAGGGCGTTTACCTTGTTCGGTCTTTTCTCTTGCGACATTGGTATTGATCTCGGTACGGCAAACACTTTGGTCCACGTTGCCGGCCAGGGCATTGTAATCAACGAACCTACGGTTATTGCTGTGGACAGCAAGAACAACCGTGTTTCTGCCATCGGTTTCGAAGCGAAGAAGATGCTTGGCCGTACTCCGGGCGAAAGCCGCGCTGTGCGTCCCATGCGTGATGGCGTGATTGCTGATTTTGAACTGGTAGAAAACCTTCTCCAGACTTTCATCAAGCGCGTGCAGAAGTACCCGCTTTGGATGGTAAAGCCCCGCGTTGTTGTGGGTGTTCCTTCCGGTATTACCGAAGTGGAAAAGCGTGCTGTGATCGATGCTGCTAAGCAGGCTGGCGCTAAGGAAGTGCACCTGGTCCACGAACCGATGGCTGCCGCTATTGGTATGGGCATTCCTGTTGAAGACCCTGTTGGTAACATGATCGTTGATATTGGCGGTGGTACTTCCGATATTGCTGTGATCGCACTGAATGGTACCGTATGTAACGCTTCTGTACGTGTCGGTGGTGACGAAATGGACGAAGCTATTGTCCGTTACCTCCGCACCATGTATAACCTCTGCGTTGGTGAAAGCACTGCAGAACAGATCAAGATGACTATCGGCTCTGCTAGCCCGCTGGACGAAGAATTGACCATGGAAGTGAAGGGTCATGACTTTATCGCTGGTATGCCTCGCACCATGACTATCAATAGCGCTGAAATCCGTGAAGCTCTGAATGAACCTGTCACCGCAATCGTTGAAGCTGTGAAGCAGGCTTTGAGCATTACTCCGCCGGAACTCTCTGCTGATATTTACGACAAGGGCATCATTATGACTGGTGGTGGTTCTCAGCTTCGTGGCTTTGATGAACGTATCCGTCAGGAAACTGGCCTTTCCGTGAATGTGATTGACGAAGCCCTGATTTGCGTATGTAAGGGTGCCGCTCGCATTCTGGAAGACTTGGACAAGTATCGTCCTGTCCTTATTGCATCCTCTAACTAAAACTACGATACATTTCGATGTTTAGGGCTTTTCGCTTTATTATCGATTTGTTCTCCCAAAGGCATGGCATTGTTGCTTTTGCCTTTTTCTTGGCTCTTGGTTTCCTGATGCGTCAGGCTCCCAATGTGGTCAGAGAGAGCATCGTCACGACCGTTACCAGTACCGTGTTCTATCCGGCCCAGCTGGTTTCAAGTTCCTTGAATGAGTTCCGCTCTATGGCGGAAGAAAACACTCACTTGAAGGAAGAGAACGCCAGACTCCGTCAGGAAACTTATCACGCGCATGAAGGCTTGCAGGAATTGGCTAGACTGCATACCCTAGTCCGCTTTGACGACAAATGGGATTTCCCCATCGTGACTGCCCGAGTGGTGGGACACAATCCCGGCCGTTTTCTTACCACGCTGGTGATTAATCGCGGTAGCATGCATGGCGTCAAGGAACATATGCCTGTGTTCTCCATGAATGGTCTGGTGGGTAAAGTGACTAGAGCCGAAATGGGACATTCCCGCGTGCAGTTGCTGGTGGACCCGAACCTTAAGTTGTCTGTAATGGAGCGTCGCACTCGCGTGGTGGGCTTCCTTGAATCCATGGATGGTCATACCTTGACTGCCATGGTGCCGACTCATGCTGGTGTGAAACAGGGCGACACATTGGTAACTTCCGGTCTTGGCGGTATTTTTCCGAAGGGTATTCCTGTTGGAACGGTAAAGGATGTGCGTAAGTCTAATTTGGATGTCATGCGCCAGATGGACGTGGAACCCTTCCAGGAATTTTCCGTGCTGGAAGAAGTATTCGTGATGGAAAAGGAACCAGATTGGATTATTCAGGAGTTGCTAAATGAATAACTTGAGCTGGCTTAAAATTCTGTTTTTGTTTGTAGCGTCTTTTGCTCTGCAGGTTTCTGTAGCTTCCTGGATTTCCATCTTTGGTGCAACTCCGGATTTGGTAATCATTTTCGTTGTTGCTACTGCAATTAAGTTGGGGCCTGCTGCAGGCTGCTTCTGGGGGTTCCTTGCCGGATTTTCCCAGGACATTTATGCCCCTGTGGAGTGGCTGGGCGCAAATGCTATTGCCATGACCGTAATAGGCTTTCTGGTGGGCCAGGTGGAAGAAAAGCTCCTGACTTTGAATAAGCCTGCGAAAGTTGGCATTCTCGGTCTTGCATTCTTTGTGTGTGACATGATCTACTATGCTGTAACTGGACTGTCCCAGGACATCATTACCAACTTGTTCGTGACGCAAACCTTGCCGGAATGCGTTTATACCGTATTCATTGGCGGTATCCTGTTCTACCTGGATCACGGCGAAAGCAGAAAGAAGCATGCGTAGTTCTGTAGCCGAAAACGAAATCCAGCAACGTAAAGCTTGGAATGTCCTTGTCTATTTGGCGGGGGTGGCCCTTGTATTTATCGTACTGTTGGTTCGTCTCTTTTTCCTGCAGTATATCCACTACGATGAAAACGTCCAGCGTTCCGACAATAACCGCTTGCGTAAAGTGGACTTGATTGCAAACCGCGGCTTCATTTATGACCGAAACGGTGAAGTCCTGGTTCGTAATAGACCGTCTTACCAGATTGCACTTCAGGCTACCAGTTTGCCGCGCAAGAAGGAAGCTAGGGATTCCGTATTTAACAAGTTGCTGCAGATTAGGGACAAGTCCGGTGAACGTCTGTTTGACTCCCTTTCCCTGGATACGGCGTTCCAGAGGACACGTTGGATTAAGAATCGTCCTATCCGATTTTTTGAGGATGCTTCCCCTGAGCAGGTGGCTGTGGTGGAAGAACACTCTTCCGAATTACCTGGTGTGGTGACATTGATCGAATCCCGTCGTGAATATCCTTATGGGACGCTGGCGTCACATGTGCTTGGATATACTAGTGAAATTTCCGATGAACAGCTGAAACTTCCGGAATATGCGGGATACTCCCAGGGGGATCGTATTGGCCAGAAGGGGCTGGAACAGTACTACGATAAAGAGTTCCGTGGTAAGGATGGCCTGAAGCTTGTGGAAGTGAATGCATCTGGTCGTGAAGTGGGTGTGTATTCGGATGTGGAGGGACAGGAACCTGTTCCTGGCCTTCACCTGATTTCCACCTTGGATCTGAAACTGCAGAAGGTTGCGGAAGCGGCTATTCCCGATAGTGCTAGAGGTGCCTTGGTGGCACTGGATCCTCGTACGGGTGAAATTCTTGCAATGGTCAGCTCTCCTCGACTGGACCCGAACATATTCTCCCTGAAGCGTCGTGAACGCAACAAGGGCTGGGCTCATGTGGCTCTGGACTCCATGCGTCCCTTGACGAACCGTGCCATTTCCGGTACGTACCCTCCTGCGTCAGTGTTTAAGTTGGTTACGGCTGGAGCTGGTCTTGAAAACGGGCTCCTTTCGGAATACAAGTATTATCCCAAGGCTTGTACGGGTGGCTATCAGTATGGTACCCGTTACCAGAAGTGTTGGGGCACTCATGGCAACTTGAATGTGGTTCATGCCTTGAGGCTTTCTTGTGACGTGTTCTTCTATCAGGCTGGACTTGATATTGACATGGAACGCATTAACGAATTCGGCAGACGTTTTGGTCTTGGCGAAGAATTGCTGGGTGTCGACATTCCTGGCGAACGTCCGGGGTGGCTTCCGGATTCAGTGTCCTTCAACAAGAGAAACAAGCGTAATGGCTGGCGTTGGGCTCGTGGCTTGATCCTGAATCTTTCCATTGGTCAGGGCCAGATTGTGACGCCTTTGCAGCAGGCTGTGTTGGTGGGATCCCTTGCCACCAATAAGGGTGTCTATAGGCCTCATTTCATGAAGGAACTGCGTGATGAGCAGGGAAATGTGGTTAAACGCTATGAACCGGAGATCATTCGTTCCGGCACGATGAAGGAATCCACCCATCGTGTCCTGATGCATGCCATGGATTCCGTGGTGAACCATCCTGGTGGAACGGGTAAGAGAGGCGCCCTGCCTGGAATTCGAGTGGGGGCAAAGACGGGTTCCGGTGAATGGAAGCGTGGCCAGAAGACCCATGCCTGGTATGCAGCGGTTGCGCCTCTGGAAAATCCTGAAATTGCTGTTGCAGTCATTATGGAAGCTGCTGGTGGTGGCGGCGCTGTGTCTGCACCTATCGCAAAGAAGGTGCTGATGGAATACTTCCACATTGAGGATCCGAAATGAGTTCCTTTAAATCTGTCGATAGTACCCTCAAGTTTGACTGGTTTTTCATCCTCCTGGTGATTGCCTTGATGTCCTGTGGACTCACCCTGGTGTACTCTGCGACTATTACGGAAGACATTCCCTTCCAGCAGACATTCTGGTTCAAGCAGCTGCTTCATTTCCTGGGTGGTTCCGTTTTGGCGGGACTTCTTGTATTGGTGCGTATTGAATGGCTGAAACGAGCTGCCATCCCTCTTTATTTTGTCTCTCTGGTGCTCCTTTGCGTTGTGCTATTTTTTGCAGGTGATGTTGTAAAAGGTGCGGGTCGTTGGATTGACCTTGGTTTCTTTAAATTGCAACCTTCCGAGTTTGCAAAGATTGCCTATTTGTTGACCATTTCTTTCTGGCTTTCCAAACATCATGTGAGTTTGTACAAGATCAAGACTTTTGTGGTTCCGTTCTTGCTGTTTATTGTTCCTTTTGGCCTGGTGCTGAAACAGCCTGACTTGAGTACGGCCCTTGTTTTCACTGCAGTGACTTTTGTGGGATTTTTCTTTGCCGGCTTGACCATTACGGATGTGTTCCTGATCGTAAGCCCGGTGGTTTCCGTCCTGTTTTCTCATTCCCAGTCCATCGGTTACGAGATTCTCTGGGGGTTGCTGATCTGTGCGGTGGTCTTTGCGCTGGTGCGTAGACGTTTGCCCAAATTCCAGACGATCTTTTTCCTTGCGGCGAATATCCTTGCGGGCTACGCCAGCTCCATGGTGTGGAATATGCTGGAACCTCACCAGCAGAAGCGCGTGAATACTTTCCTGGATCCCATGAGTGATCCTATGGGTGATGGTTATCAGGTGCTTCAGTCCATTACCGCAATTGGTAGCGGCGGCTTGACGGGAAAGGGCTTCGGCAATGGAACTCAGACTAACCTGGCCTTCCTTCCGGAAGAACATACGGACTTTATCTTTAGCGTGCTGGGCGAACAGTTTGGACTCCTGGGCTGTACCGTTGTCCTTGCGCTGTTTGGCTTGTTCCTCTGGCGCGCAACATCGGTTTGTAAACTCACCAACGATTCCTTCGTGACTCTCGTAGCTATGGGGGCATCCACGATCTTTGTGTTCCATATGTTGGTGAATATTGCCATGACCATTGGGCTTATGCCGGTGACGGGCTTGCCGCTTCCGTTCCTGTCCTATGGTGGATCCTTTGCCTTGACCTGTATGGTGCTGGTGGGGCTTTTGATGTGTCTCCGTTTCCAGAGCCGTCGTCGCTAATCAGGTAAATATTCTTTTTCCAAAAAAGTTCATTCAAATTGACTGAAAAAAGCGTGTCTAGGGAGAGCATATGTTACGTATCCCTGGAGGCTTTTTTTGAATTGGCTTGATCGTATTGGTGGTTTTGTATTTGGGCAGGAATGCATGGGCTGTGGATGCGCGTCGGAAGCGCTGGACCCTTGGCTGTGTCCTTCCTGTAGGGGTGAACTGGAAAAAATGTCCAGGGCTCCTCATTTCCCTAATGGGGATGTATTTTGCCTGTTTCCAATGCGTCCCTTGACGCGTAACTTGATTCATGCGTTGAAGTACAGGAGTATTCCCGGAATGGCGACTTATATGGTGAAGCGTTCCTGTGCCATGAAAGGGCTGGCGGTACATCAGGAAATGGCCTTGTTACCGAAGCCTCTTTACTTTGTTCCAATTCCGTTGCATCCTGCCCGTCTTCGGGAGCGAGGATATAACCAGGCGGAAAAGATTGCGGGGGCGCTTGCCTCCGCCTGTGGAGGTAGGGTGTGGAGATTGTTCCGAAGGAAGACCTTTGTGGTGTCCCAGACGAAACTTTCGAAGGAAGGTCGCGAGTGGAATGTAGCTGGAGCCTTTGAGATGGTTCCCCAGAAGCGGATTCCCGCTTGCGGTACGGTAATCGTGGTGGATGACGTCTATACTACGGGGGCGACGACCACCAGCTGCCTGGGAGCGCTGGGGAACGATTTCCCTCTGCCAGTGAAGGTCTGCACTCTACTATACGATGAACCGGCGACGGCTGCTGCTGATTTTGCTGCAGATAATCGGACTGCCTGGGATTCTCTTTAAAATACGGCCGGAAACAGGAAAGACCGGCTTTTAGCCGGTCTTTGAGCGGAGGAAGAGGGACTCGAACCCCCAAGCCTTACGGCGGCGGTTTTCAAGACCGCTGACTTACCAATTAGCCTATTCCTCCAGGGTGGACAAAGGATAGAAAAATATTAGCGGTTTCGTCAACAAATCCCCGAAAAATCCCGATTTTAGAGATTCGGCTTGTTTGAAATTAAACTTTTATTAACTAAATTAGTTGTTGTATGATGGACGTTAACGCAACGCAGAAAATTGAGTCCCAGCGAATCCTGGAACTGTTGTTCTCCTATATGCCTAAGATTGCGGCGGAACGCAGGATGGATAATCTGCTGGTGCTGATGGCTGACCTTGGTCGGTCCATGGTTTCTGCGGATCGCTGTTCCTTGTGGCTAGTGGACGAGGAAAGTGGCGAATTGTGGACAAAGGTTGCCCATGGCGTTAGCGAGCTCCGTATCCCCCAGAATGCCGGCTTTGCTGGTTGTACTGTTATTACTGGCGAACCCTTGCTGATCAAGGACGCCTACCTGGATCCCAGGTTTGATCGCCGTAGTGACCAGAAGACGCATTACCACACGAAGTCTGTGCTGACGGTTCCCCTGATGGATTCCACAGGATGCGTCATGGGGGTATTCCAGGCAATTAACAAGCAGAGCGAGTCCCAGGAATTTTCCGAACAGGATCTGGAGCACTTGCGCCTGACTGCAGTGTATTCCGCAAAGACAGTGGAATCCGCAATGCTTACTGCTGAACTTGAAGCGACCCAGCGTGAAATTATTCATACTTTAGGTGAAGCTTCCGAATACCGTAGTCAGGAAACGGGTGACCATATTCAGCGCGTTGCTGAATCTGCCAAGAAGCTGGCCGAATACTTGAACTTACCTGCGGATGAAGTGGAAAAGATTCATCTGGCCGCTCCTATGCATGACCTGGGCAAGATCGCCATTCCCGATGCCGTGCTGAACAAGCCGGGCAAGCTTACGGAAGAAGAATACGCTATCATGAAGACCCACGCTGAACTGGGCTTCAAGATGCTTTGCAATTCTAAACGAAAACTTTTGCGTTTCGCGGCAAACGTGTCCCGTTCCCATCACGAACGTTGGGATGGCAAGGGATATCCTTTGGGGCTGAAGGGCGAAAACATTCCGCTGGCGGGTCGTATTTGCGCCGTGGCGGACGTGCTGGATGCATTGGCCTGCTATCGCTGCTACAAGGCTCCCTGGCCCGAAGAAAAGGTGAAGGAAGAATTCCTCAAGATGAGAGGCTCCCAGTTCCAGCCGGAAATTGTGGACGCCCTCATTGAACATTGGGATGAAATGTATGCCTGCTATCGTGTTCAGGCGGATCCCAACGATACTGACAGCAGAAGATAAAATGTGAGGGGTGATGTTGCCCCTTGTGATTCCTTACAAGTGTTTTTGAATGGCAAGCCTCAGGCTTGTTTACTTTGTTTGTTTTTTTTTTGAACGAGGGCATAAAAAAAGACCTTAGCGTTTGCTAAGGTCTTTTTCGTGGCACCGGTCAGAGTTGAACTGACGACACGCGGATTTTCAGTCCGCTGCTCTACCAACTGAGCTACAGCGCCGTTTTGGTAGCCCAAATATAGTACATGTTGTGAGGCTTGTCAAGGGTAAATAGAATATTACTGAGATTTTTTCCTTTTTTTATAATAATCTTCTAAATTTACGATGAGATGATGATTGGGATTCCGAAATTTTTTTCGGATGAATCCTTTTTTGTAGGTGGAATTGTGCAGATTTTCAAAAAATTGAACTGTTTGGCAGTGTTTGGCTGCCTTGGACTCACCTTTGCCGGTTTGGTTGCCTGTGCCGATGAAGAAGCTGCTTCCAAGCCCAATGTTCCCGGTAACGTTGTTGTTAACCCGGATACAGGTGATACTCTCGTTGTGAATCCGGAAACGGGTGATTCCAGCAAACAGCAGATTGATACCGTTACCCATATCGATCCCATTACTGGCGATACGATCAAGAAGATTGACACTCTTTTGATTCCTCTGGATTCTACCATGCGCTGGGTGGGTAACTCTGCACTGGTGATTACCGAAATTGCTCCTGTGAACCTGAACTGGCTCGACGAAGAAGGTCGCGATCCGGGTTGGGTCGAAATTTATAATGCAGGTTCCGAGGCTGCAAACCTGAAGGGTTATGCGTTGATCGAAACCACGGAAAAGGGACGTAAGTGGATTTTCGGTGATGAACTGATTGCCGCAAAGAGCTTCCGTACTGTTTTCTGCGACAAGAAGAACCTGGTTACAGCTCCCAGCGATACGGAATTTGGTAAGGGCCGCACTCATACCAACTGGAAGCTGGAAAAGGATGGCGGTACCGTTTACCTGGTGGACCAGTACTTCGGTATCCGTGACTCCGTAAAGTATCCGTCCCTGGAATCTGGCGTTAGCTGGGGTATTGTGGACGGTGGCGCCTGGAAGTATTTTGGCAAGCCCACTCCGGAAAAGGCAAATAATGTAGAAACTGCCTATGAAGGCATGGCTCCGGAATTCAAGTTCAATGGTTCCCAGGGTGGCTTCTATAACGAGCCCGTCGTTCTGAACGCTCCTACTGTATCTGACGGTATGAAGGTGCGCTGCACCCAGAACGGTTCTGAACCCACCAAGGATTCTCCGGAATTCAACCAGACCATCACTATCGAAAAGAACACGGTTCTTCGTTGTGCTGCCTTTAAGGATGGCCTTTTGACCAAGAAGACTGTGACCAATACCTATTTCATCGGCGAGCAGGTGAAGATGCCTGTGGTTGCCGTGACTGTGGACTCTGTTTTCTTTAGGAATCATTATGTTCCGAAGTCCAGATGTTCCGGTGATGACCCGAAGACTTGTCCTGAAGGTTTGATGGCCGATGTGGAATTCCCGGCCCACGTGGAATATTTTGCCGAAGGAAGCAAGTCCAAGGAAAAGGCTTGGGAAATTGATGCTGGAATCTCCCTAATGGGTGGCTGGAGCCGTGTGGCGAACAAGAAGTCTGTGGCTGTGGTGATTCGTGAAGAATACCAGAATGGCTGGCTCCATTACCCGTTGTTCGAAACCCGCAAGGATACCCATAGCAAGTTCAAGGGTTTCAACCTTCGTAACAACGGTAATCGTTTTGTCAGCGACTATATGGAAGATGCCGTGGGTGGTGCCGCCTTGGAGGGCAGCGGCGTTGATTATCAGCGAAGCCGTCAGGTGGTGGTATTCTACAACGGCAAGTATTGGGGCATTCACGACATGCGTGAACGCTTCAACAAAAACTACGTAGAAACCAACTACGGAATCGACGCTGGTAATGTTGAAATCATCAAGATTCTGGGCCGTGCAGATTCCTCTTTGAGTGGAAACACCCTGAGCGCTGTCAACAACTTTAAGGGCTTGCTTGATATTGTCGGCAATGGCGACTTTAGTGGTGACAACAATCCGAACTATGCTTCTGTGAAGACTCTCATGGATGTGGGTAACTTTGCTGATTACATGATTGCTGAAATCTATTACAAGAATGGCGACTGGCCCAACAATAACGTTCGTGCATGGCGCGCTCCGGGTCAGCCCTGGAAGTTCATGATTTATGACCTTGACCATGGTTTTGGCTGGGTCTGGGGCGTGAACGATGGTGAATTTAAAACGAATTCTACCAACATGTTTAGCTGGATCAAGAAGGGTGGTGGAAATAAGCCCTGTAAGGAATCTGGTTGCTTTGCAAACCTTTACATCCAGTTGATCAAGAATCCTGAATTTAAGCGACTGTTCTTGAATCATGCTGCAGTGATGCATCAGAACTACCTGAATACCAGTGTGATTAGCAATGTGGTTGACCGTATTGAGGCTTCCATGGATGCTGACGATATCGAAAGAGACTACGAGGAGTTCCATTCTAAAGGCAAGACCTACTATGAAGAAGGATTCAGCAAGGACGGAACTCCGTTCAAGAGCTGGTCGGCTAAGCGCGATGACTCTGTGCTGGAAGACTATGCTGGTGAATTTGGTGTAAGCAACAGGGTGAATGTCACTATCGGTGCAAACGGCAAGGGCAAGGTTCTTATGGAAGGCATGACCCTTCCGGGTGGCAAGTCTTCCTATACGGGCAAATTCTATGCTGGCATCGGTATGGAACTTACTGCGGTTCCTGACGAAGGCGCTATTTTTGCTGGCTGGTCTGACGGTTCTACCGATCCTACCCACCTGATTGCAACGGATAGCGATGTAACTATCACTGCAAACTTCAAGTAATTGAAATTACGGAACGTATAAAGCACGGGCGAAAGTCCGTGCTTTTTTTGTGTCTGGGAAAAGACTGGAGTTTGGCAATTTCTAAATTGCGGGTCATGAGTTCCAAGAAGAAAGACCCGAATGATAAAAGCTATGTCCGTGCCATGTTCGATGAAATTTCCGGACGGTACGACTTCCTGAATCATTCATTGAGCTGTTGTCAGGATATTCTCTGGCGAAGGGCCTGCTGTAAGGAACTGAGAAAGGTAAAGCCGGGAAAGCGCCTGCTGGACTTGTGTGGTGGCACTGGGGATTTTGCGGTGACCTACGAAAAGTTTAACGGGACTCAGGACTTGGCTATCCTTGGGGATTTTTCCTTCGGGATGTTGAAGGGGGCGGAAGGCAAGAAAACTTCTGCGGTCCCTGTCCAATTGGATGCCATGAAAATGCCGTTTCAGGATAAGACCTTCGATGTGATCCTGAATGGATTTGGCATGCGTAACGTGCCCAACGTGGAAGTCGCCCTGAAGGAATCCGCCCGCGTGCTGGATGAGGGGGGCTACCTGCAGATTCTGGAATTTTTTGCGCCCAGAAATATTTTCAACAAGTTTTTCTACAAGGTTCTCGCCCCGCTGTTTATTCCCATCATGGGTGCCTTCTTTAGCAAGAAGGATGCGTACGAGTATCTTGTAAATTCCGTGACGAACTTTTTGCCGGTAGCGGATTTTGTATCCCTTGCGGAAAAGAACGGCATGGATCTGGTTCATGTGAAGCCCTGCTTCTTTGGGGTTGCCTACCGCGTGCTTTTGAAGAAGAGGGCTAAGTAGTGGGCCGTTTTATTCTTGGCGTAACAGGGGCAAGCGGGGCGATTTACGCCACGCGAACTGCCATGTACCTGAAGGACCTGGGCCATCATGTAACGGCCTTGGTGACGGCTCCTGGCCGCGATGTGGTGGCCTATGAAGGTCAGACGGCCTTGTATGACTATTGCGATGTGCTGCCGGATGTCAATGACTTCTTTGCGGAATGTGCCAGCGGGAGCGCGGATTACGCAGGCATGGCCGTAGTGCCTTGCTCCATGGGAACTTTAGGACGTATCGCTAACGGTACTTCCGATAACTTGCTTGTACGATCTGCGGATGTGTGTCTTAAGGAACGTCGTTCCCTGGTGATTGTGCCTCGTGAAATGCCTTACAACTTGATCCACCTGGAAAATATGGAACGTCTGACAAGGGCTGGGGCCGTGGTGATTGCGGCTAGTCCCCAGTTCTATAGCAAGCCTTCCTCTATGGAGGAACTGGTGGATACGGTGGTGGTGAAGGTGCTGAAGCACTTGGGCGTGGATGCTGCTGACTTGGCGAAGATTGTGGAACCCTGGAAGAAAGCTGATGTTTAAGAAAATTCAAGAATTTGGTCACCTGGTTCGTTTGAGCCACTCCTTGTTTGCCATGCCCTTTGCCATTGGCTCCATGTGGGTTGCGGCCAATGGTTTTCGTGACATGCCCGCCATGGAAATTGTCCGCATTGTCGGGCTGATTGTTCTGTGCATGGTGACGGCCCGCAATAGCGCCATGAGTTTCAATCGCATTGCGGATGCGGATATCGATGCGAAGAATCCTCGCACGGCAAAACGCCATCTTCCCGATGGTCGACTGAGCAAGAAATCCGTTATCGCTTTCCTTGCCATAAATGGCGTGCTGTTCGTTGTATTTGCAGCCTTGCTGCAGCCGCTGGCAGGTCTCCTTGCCCTTCCCGTGTGGCTGCTGTTGCTGTCCTATTCCTACTGGAAACGCTTTAGCTGGCTTTGCCATTGGTTCCTGGGTTTCGCTATCGGTATGAGCCCTCTGGGGGCCTGGATTGCCGTGCGCGGGGAGTTTGCTGTTTTCCCTATTTTCCTGTTGGTGATTCTGATGCTCTGGATGGGCGGTTTCGATATTATCTATGCCACTCAGGACGAAGAAATCGATCGTCAGATGGGGCTCCATTCCGTGCCGGCCCGCTTTGGCCGCAAGCGTTCCTTGCAGATTGCCTTCTGGAGTCATGTGGCCATGCTTGCTCTCTGTGTGGCCTTTGGCTTGGTATGGAACATGGGGGCACCCTGGTGGGTGGTAACTGGCCTTATGACCGCCGCAATTTGCTACATCCACTTGTTTAGAAAGTCCGACGATCTGGATGCCATGAATAGGGATTTCTTTTTGGCAAACGTGGCCATTAGCGCCCTTGTGATGGTGGGCCTGATTGTATGGATGATTATGGGAGGAGACGTCAATGTCCTTTTCTGATAAGAAGTTTACGAACGAAGATAAGATCAAGATGTTTGAGCGCATGGGTGCCACTGGCGCCATCGTTGCCTTAATTTTTGTGTTCCTGCTGGAAACGGGTTATGCCGGTCCGTATGTGGAACTGGTGAACATGGGCCTTACCGCAATGATCGTGGTCCTTGCGGTTTCCCTGGTGGGTAGCGTCTTCTTTAAGAGCCGCCGAAAAAAATAGTCCTGTATTTTTGAATACCTAGATTTCCAGGTCCGCGGAGTAGACGGTCTGTACTTCTCCATCATCGGTCTGGAACAGCAGGCTTCCATCGGGTTGCATATCCAGAATGCGGCCCGATTTTTTTGTGGCGCCTTCGCCACTATTGCGGTTCTCGTCCGTACAACGATTGTTGACGACGATGGTTCCGCGGGCGCCGATGAACTGGTCCATCTTTTTCCAGGCGGCCACCCACGGGGAAATTCCAAATGCCTTGAACTGTCCTACGGCACGTTCCAGATTCCCGATGAGAGTCTGGAGGAGCTTTTCGCGGTTGATGGTGCGGCCCGCAATGGCTTTCAGGGTGGTGACGTCACGATCGAGGAAAGCGTAGTCCTGCGGGTCGCTATTGACGTTAATGCCTACGCCCATGTTGAGGGCGGGCTTTCCCTTCTGGAAGACGATTTCCGCCAGGATGCCGCAGAACTTGCTTTTCCCGAAGAGGATGTCGTTGGGCCATTTTACCGTGACGCGAGTTTCGCCTGGACCTTGCAGGTCGCGGAAAACTTCAGCGAAAGTCAGGGCCGCTACCTGAGTGATTTGCGGGGTGACGTTCAGGGGAATGCCATCCAGCGGAATCAGGATGTTGAAATAGAGGTTCTTCCCTTCGGGGGAGGCCCAGGTACGTTCGTGCCTGCCACGGCCCGCGCTCTGGCTATCTGCTACAAAGAGCGTGCCCGGCTGGATAGCGCCTGTCACAGCCTGCTGTTTCATCAGGCTATGGGTGCTTTCGATGGTCTTGAATAATTGGGCGGGAGCGCTTGCAAATCCCGAAAGGTTCCAGTGGTCGAAATCTTTTTCCGGAGTGAACATGGGGACTACTTGTCCTTTTCCATGTCTTCCAGCATCTTCATGGCTTCTTCCGGGAAGATCAGGAAGTATTCCTTCTTGCGGTCTTCGAAGAGCTGCAGCATACGTTCCTGTTCGAACTGTTCACGGTCGATATTCTGCATGAAGAATTCGTCACGGGCAAAGTCGCGGGTGGTCATGAGTTTCTTCATTTCTTCGGAAAGATCCACCTGATCCCAAAGGATGTAGTAGGAACCGGTAAAACCATCGGAGAACACGTTCACGTCCAAGGTTACGGCGTTTGCCTTGGATGAATCCACCATCCTGACCGTAGTTTCACGTTTTTCGGGTCGGAAAACATCGACATCTTTTGCTTGGAGGGGGGTATCCTGTGCCATGGCTGCAGGAACCGCAACAAGTGCTGCGACAAAAAATGGGATGATTCTGGATTCCTCGTAACTCATGGGTATCAATATACGTAATTCACGGGAATTTGGTTGCAACTATCTTATGAGATGATGCAGGATGTGAATTTTCCGTATTTTTAATCACTAAGAAATACGCTCTTACAGAGCCAGGGGCATCCAGGGCTTGACTACGTCCACGGATGTTAGTTTGTTCTGTCTGACGCGACGGATTGCTGCTGCGGCGATCATGGCACCGTTATCGGTACTTAAACTACGGTCGGGAATGCAGAAACGTATTCCATGCTTGCCGCAGTAATCCTGCAGGCGAGTGCGGAGCCAGGCGTTGGCGCTTACACCACCGCCCATGACCAAGGTCTTCATCTTGGTGAGCTTTAGTGCGTTGATGGTCTTGGTCACCAGGCTGTCCACGATGGCGTCTTCCAGTGAGGCGCAGATATCGCCCAGGTTTGCCTGAATGTATTCCGGATCGTGAGTTTCCGTGTAGCGGAGAACTGCAGTCTTCAGGCCACTGAAGGAAAATTCGCAGTTGTCATGACCACGGAGTGCGCGGGGGAATTCTACAAACTTGCGATTGCCGTTGGCTCCGAGACGGCTGATGGTGGCGCCTGCGGGATACTTGAGTCCCAGCAGCTTACCGCATTTGTCAAAGGCTTCGCCAGCGGCGTCGTCGCGGGTACGTCCAATGCTTGTATACTTGAATCCAGGTTCTTCCAGTACCAGCTCTGTGTGGCCACCAGAAACGGTAAGCGTCAGGAACGGGGGCTCGATATCCGGATTACTGAGCCATGCAGCTGCAAGGTGACCCTCCAGATGGTTCATGCCGTAGGCAGGGATGTTCAAATCTCTAGCAAGACCCTTGGCAAAACTTGCTCCTACCAGAAGCGGTCCCATAAGGCCTGGGCCCGTGGTATAGGCGATGGCATCGATGTCTTCCATCTTGATGCCCGCTTCCTTAACGGCCGCTTCTGCCACAGGGACTATCTTTTGCAGGTGGGCACGGGCTGCGATTTCGGGAACTACACCGCCATAGAGGGCGTGTTCGTCGATCTGGCTGTAAAGCGGGTTGGAAAGGACCTTGAGGGGTTCATCCTGCAGGATGGCGCAGGCGGTTTCGTCACAGCTGGATTCAATTCCAAGCCAAATCATTGATCTGCCTCCTCGACGGCTTCTGCTTTAGGCTCCACTTTTTCTTCCTTCTTCTTCAGGTAAACCTTGTCCGGTTTAAGTTCAATAGCCTTGATGGATTTTTCCCGATTGACGGAAGAAGGTAAAGTCAACTTTGTTGTGGGGGGAAGGCTGTCTGCGTCTTCGATAGCGAAACGGTTGAACTCCATGATGAGTTCGATATGATCCTTGGTGATGGAATCCAGAACCTGTTCACCGCCGGTAATTTCTACAGAGACGGTGTCCGGAGAAAGGCTGTAGATGTTACGGTCGTAGAAGCCGATGAGGGCGACCGGGACGCGTTTGAAAACCTTGGAAGCCATTTTCTGGATGTTGACGGAAATCTTGACGCTGGAATCGCTGGGAGAAACAAATCCCGGGAAAGATTCAAAATTCAGGGGGACCGTAAAGACCTTACTATCCTTGAGGGTATCGAAGGTCGTGGAGTCCGTGGGGATGTCGATGATTCTTGCTAGAGCGTTGCGGGCACCGGATACCTGGATTTCTTCAGGGATAATTTTCGGTTCGTCGGCTAGCAGGTATCCCTGGGCAGCGTTAATAGTGGCATTTGCCCTGACAGGGACGTTACGGACGATTCGGGTGTCCAGATCCAGGTCTATGAACAACACTCGATTTTCGGGTTCTACAAACTTTACGTTAGCGTAGCCGGGAGCGGAGAAGTTCTTTTGGTCCAGATGTATACGGATTGCCCCAAGTTCGGCTTTCTGGAGGTCTACTACCATGGCGACGGCATTTGTATTGCCCTTGGAAATATCGCGATGGAGACGAATCAAGTCCCAGGTCTTGCCTTCCACGGTAATGTGAATGGAGTGGGGCGGCTTGGAGGCGATAGCCATTGTTTCGGGAAGCTTTACAAAGTTCAGCGGAACTTCCAGGACCAACTGATAATCCTGTCGTGAAATCACGATAAACCAGATTGCGATGCCAAAAAGCAGTGCTGTTATCTTTAATGCGATGTTTCCCATAGTCGTCTCGAAAAGAACTGGCATAAATTTAGTTATAATTCGCTTTGTGTTCGGACAACTAGGTTATTTAATATCGGAATCTTTCCGCGGAATGAGGCAGCACCGTTCGGTGATCTTCCCATCCCTTGTGACGATTTTTCTTTGCTCTCTGCTTCTTGCATCTTGTCTCACTGTTCTGGGGGCTACCATGCGGCTTCTGGACACGGAGAAAAATCTCTATGCGGTGGAAGCTTTTTTGCCGGATGATATTCCTGCAGACTCCATCAAGGCTGTTCAGCAGAGGCTTGAACACCACAAGTATGTGGACTCCGTATCCTTCATCAGTGCGGACTCCGCCCTGAGAGATTTTAGAAGTCATTTTTCCGCTGAAATGCTGGACCTGGTGGAAGGAAATCCCTTGCCGCCTTATTTCCGCATGACCGTTAAGGAAGAAAATCAAAACCCTGGGGACTTGGCGGTTCTTGTAAACGCCCTGTCCAGTGAGGATTATTTTGAGGAAGTCCAGGCTCCCGTAGATTGGGTGGAAAAGATTGCCGCCTGGAAATTCAAGATGATTTTCTGGCCCATTTGCATTAGTATCCTTTTGCTAATTACCCTATCCCTGATTATTTGCAATTCTGTACGTCTTTCCTTGCTTTCAAGAAAGTTGCTGGTGGAAAATATGAAATACGCTGGCGGAAGCTATTTCTTCATCGAATTTCCTTTTGTCATGCAGGGGGTAATCCAGGGTTTTTTAGGAAGTGGTTTTGCAGTTGTCCTGCTGTTTGCTTCCATCCGATCCTTGACCCAGTCCTTGCCCATCGTTGATGTTTATGCCCAGGGGGCAGGCTTTGTCTTTGTCGCTGTAATCTTGCTGGTCACAATCCTTTCCGGCTATTTCAGTTTCAGCACGGTGCGTAGGTTCCTGAATGTCAAACGTAGTGAACAGGACTAACGGATGCGCCTGTTCCTTTTCATCCTCTGTCTTTTTGTCGGTGTAAGTCTTGGTGCTCCCAAGGCTTCCGCGAAACCGGCGGCAAAAAATAACGTTAAGCAGGCAACGCAAAAGACGGATGCCCAGATTAAGGAGCAGAAGGATGCCCTTAAGAAACTGGAATCCGACCTGGCAAAACGTCGTCAGGAACTGTCTATCCTGGAAACGGAAGAAAAGGGCGTCTTGAATACGATCTCCCTTCTTGACCAGAATTTGAATCAGACTCGCGTCTATATTCATGAACTGACCAAGAGCGAGAACATGTTGCAGACTGCCTTGGTAAGGCTCTCCACGGAAATCGACTCGCTGGACAAAAAAATCTCGGAACGCAAGGCGGTCATGACCAAACGTGTTAAGACTTTGTATGTAAACGGCCGCAGCAGCGAAGCCAAGGTGCTTGTGAATTTACTGACTCAGAAAGGAAATCCTGAACGTCAAGCTTACTGGGTGCATCATATTCTGAGTAAGGATCGCGAGGAAGTGGAATACCTGCAGCGCCTGGTCATTGAACGTAACGAAAAGGCGGAACAGGAACAGTCTCATCTGGCTGAACTGAAAACACTCCAGTCCAAGAAGGCTGCAGAAGAAAAGGGTCTCGTATCCCAGATGAACGGTCAGGAAAAGATGCTGAAAAACCTGAAGCAGGACCAGAACATGCAACGTCGCGCTCTTCAGGAATTTGAGCAGAACCAGAAGACGATGCTGGCCTTGATCAAGATGTTGGAAGCTCGTCGTCAGAAGGAAATTGAAGCCGCCAAGAAGGCTGAAGCGGAACGTATCGCCAGGGAGAAGGCCGCTAAGGAAAAGGCGACCAAGGATAAGAAGAAAAAGAAGGAAGAACCTAAGCAGAAGGTGATTACGAAGCCCAAGGTGGTGGTGGCCGCTACGGAAGGTCCCCGCTGCAAACCTTTGGAAGGCGAAATCATCAGTAACTACGGTCTACAGGAGCATCCTGTGCTTCACATTATGACTCGTAATCTAGGCGTGGAAATTCGTGGTAAGCGTGGCGGAATGGTCCGTGCGGCTGCTGCAGGAACGGTTGCCATGGTGGCCGAAATTGATGGCCGAGGCCCGTCCGTAATTATCGAACATCCGGGTGGAACCTACTCTGTGTACGGCCATATGAAGTCAATTCGAGTAAAAGAAGGCACCAATGTGCGAAATTGCGAGGAAATTGGCGAAGTGGGCGACATCGGTTCCTTAAATGGAATTAAATTGTACTTCCAAGTTAGCGAAGGAACGCAGACTGTGGATCCTTTGCAGTGGTTGAATACGAAATGATTGATTACAGTTTAAAAGGTCCCGTATCCCAGGAAAGGGCGAGAATCCGCCTAATGTCCGCTTTGAGGGAAAATCGATTTCCTCAGGCCATCTTGATTGATGGTCCTACCGGCATAGGTAAGAAGGCTTTGGCGTTGGAAATTGCCAAGGCTCTTCAGTGTACGGATCCTAACGGCAGGCCCTGTGGCCATTGCTTTGGTTGCCGCATGGCTGCCGAAAGCGGTGCCACCGAAAACTGGATCATTCCTCTGGAAGCGGCGGAAGCCCGTGCAAAGAAAGCGGAAGACGCCACTGCCAGAAGTACCGCAAAGACCATCGAAGATATTAAGCAGGACTACATCAAGGAGATTATCAAGAATCCCTACCGTGTAGACGTCTTCAGTGCGGCAGCCTTCATTTCTGTGGAACTGATGCGTTCGATGACCAGCAGTTTCGCCATGAGGGGAGACCGAGTCCGTACGATAATTATTGCTGAAGCGGACCGCATGAATGAAGCCGCAAGCAATGCCTTCCTGAAGACGCTGGAAGATGTTCCTCCTGACACCTATTTTATCCTGACCACATCTTCCCGAGAGAAGATGCTCCAGACGATCCGCTCCAGATGTCTTGCCCTGCACCTGTTGCCGCTTACCGACGAGGAAGTCCGTAAGGAGGCAGACCGTGTGGCGGATGAGGAATTTGACCGTGCCTCCCTGACAGACGATGTTATCGGGATGGCCGTAGGTTCTCCGGGCAAGGCGCTTTATTTTGCACCACTCTGTGAACAGTGGAATCCCCTGGCGGTAGAGTTCGTCCGAAAGTCCTTGTTGCAGGATTATACAGATTTATTCTTCTCCCTGAAGGAGGCGTCCCTGGACGATCCTTATGTGGCGAACCGTTTCCTGGAAGTGATGTCCTTCCTGGTGGCTGACCTCCTGAGAGAATTGGGCGGTGCGCCCTTGCGTATGCCTACGACTACCGCAAGTATTGGCTTGAGGAACTTCCCCCGTATTGATGCGACGGCCCTGGAACTTGCCTTGGTGGATATCCAGGAGACAATGTCCCGCATCGAGTCCCGCCGTGCAACGACTACCATGAGTCTTCAGACTCTGGCCTTGAAACTTTTCGAGGGCTATAAGTAATGGATTGCGTTGCCTTGGACGAACGCAGAGCGACTGCTCTTGCCCACGGACTTCGGATACCTCATGTGGTAGCCCGTTTCCTGGTGTCCCGAGGCATCAATACTCCCCTGGATGCTCGTCGCCTGCTGTGCAGCAGTAAGGATGATGAACTGGACCCCTTTACCATGAAAGGCATGGAAGATGCGGTTCAGTGGATTCTGAACGTCCGTGAAAAGGGCGAGAAGGTCTTTATTTTTGGCGACTACGATCTGGACGGCATGACGTCTGTAACGCTTCTGACCAAGGCCTTTGAAGACTTGAAGATTGTGTCTGACTGGAGGCTGCCGAATCGCTTCGGTGATGGTTACGGTCTTTCTGTTTCTGCAGTGGATGAAATGTATGAAGCAGGTGCCCGCTATGTGGTAACTGTGGATACGGGCATTACGGCCAACGCAGAAATTGCCCACGCCAAGGAATTGGGAATGGCCGTGATGGTCATTGACCACCATCAGCCTTCTGGAGAAGGCCTTCCTTGTTGCGATGTGCTGCTGGATCCCCATCAGGAAGGGGATCCGTATGAAAATCCGGAACTTTGCGGCGTAGGCGTATCCTACAAGTTTATTTGCGCCCTCTATTCCAGACTTTCCATTCCCTGTCCGACGAAGTTCCTGGACCTGGTTGCCTTGGGAACTCTGGCTGATCTGGTCCAGATGACTCCAGAAAATAGACTGTTTACCAAGATGGGCTTGACTCAGTTGAAGAACAGTCCTTGGCCAGGCTTGCAGGAAATGTATTCCGCCTTGATGAAGCCGGAAAGTACGGTGGGTGGCATTGATGTCATGTATAAGTTTGCCCCCATCCTGAATGCTCCTGGCCGTATGGAACGTCCGGATCCGGCATTGAAACTTTTGCTGAGCCCAAACCGCGCCCAGGCAAATGCGTTGCTTGCTGAACTGAAGAACTGGAATACCCGACGCAAACAGAAGGAAGCGGAAATCACGGACATGGCCATGGAGCAGGTCAAGCTCGTCTATGGCGATACCTTGCCGACCGTCCTTGTTGTTGCGGGTGAAAATTGGCATGTAGGCGTGATTGGTATTGTGGCGGCAAAGCTGGCCCAGGAATACCATCGTCCGGCGGCTGTGCTTTCCATTGTGGAAGGTGTGGCTCACGCCAGCGCCCGCGCTGTTCCCGGCTTCAACTGGCATCGTGCGCTCTTTGAATGTAGGGACTTGTTCGACCGTTGGGGTGGTCACGCCAATGCGGCTGGCTTCTCCTTGACTGCGGACAAGATTGATGAACTTCGCAAACGTCTGGAGGTATCTGCCGCCGACCAGAATTACACGGGCGAAGAAACGGTTCTGTCGGAAGACTATCCTTACGATATCCAGGTGGCGCTCCACGAACTGACCATAGAGACTTCCCAGTACATGCCTTTCTGCCAGAACCAGAATCGTAACCAGATGTTGCCCATTCTCTGCTTCCTGGATTTGCTGGAACCTTTTGGCGGAAACTTCCCCTATCCTACGTTCCGTGCGGATAACGTGAAGGTGCACCGCTTCCGTGAGTTGTCCGGCGGTCATCTCCAGATGGAAATTTCACAGGCGGGTAGCCCGGTGTTCCAGGCTATTGCGTTTGGTCTTCGCAAGCGCAAGACGGTCTTAACGGGTACCTCTCCGGTATCCATCGTCTTTGAACCTACCTGGAACTACTACAACGGTCACAAGTCCTTGCAGTTGTGCATCAAGGCCATTGAGCAGGGTAAGTCCTAATGTTCTTTAGAAATCTGTTTGGCTTGTTCGTTATCATGCTGTTCCTCGCCTTGGTCGTGGGCGTCCTGCTAATGCCTAGACGCGGCTACCAGACTCCGGTGGATGTGCGTGAAGTGGAGGTGGAGGATGTCCATAAGGTGGAAACGCCTTTTGTGGGCCGTATGATTCTTCCTGAAGCGTCCGACATCGAGGTGCTGGAAAATTCTGCTGGAAGAGACATGGAACAGATGGCCCGTTTCCTGCAGGGACGTGCAGCTGGCCTCCATTGGCTCGCCAACGAACATTTCAAGAAGGCCTGGCGTCACTATCGCAAGAGAACGACCGTCCCTGACATCCACGCCAGGTTGATTCTTTCCGTGGATTCCATGGGCGTGTTTCAGGTGGATTCCATTATGTCCGATACGGACGATATGGACTTGGCTGCCCATCTTCAGGACCACATAAAAAAATACTGGCGCTACCGTCGTAGCACCAGTGGAAAAACGGATTTTATAGTCCCGTTTATTTGGACTTCAAAATATTAAGAAGCTGGTCGGCCTTCTTCTCGATGAGGATGAAGGCTTCGAACATACGGGCTTCGCGCCACTTGATCAGGTACTTGGCTCGCCAATCATCAGCCACCATTTCGGTGTCTTCGTGATTGCCTTCCTTTTCCTTTTCGTTCTGGTACCATTCTTCCTTCTTGATTTCCTTGATCATGTCGCCAAGTTCTGCGGCAGGCTGCAGGGAACCCTTGCAAAGGAGAAGTGCGCGGAGGTTGTCCAGGAGAATCTCGTCGGTAGGTTCATCGGCATCGTCCCGGGCGCAATCCCAGATCTCGCCGCGATGACGTTCCGTCCAGCCAATCAGGTGCTTTTCAGTCTTCTGAAGTTCGCCCTTGGCAAGCTTTTCCTCGACTGCTTCGCGGGGGTAGTAAATGCTGTTCGGATAAAAGTCGATCATGATGACCTCGCTACCTTTTAAAAGTTTGCTCAATTAATGCCCGGGGCGGGACTTGAACCCGCACGAGGTTGCCCCCAAGGGATTTTAAGTCCCCAGTGTCTACCATTCCACCACCTGGGCAGGTGTTGAGCGTGGCACAAATATATAAAAAATTAGGTCTGCTGCCTTAGTATTTGTTAAATTAAAGGATATGAAAAAGACTATTTCCCTTTTTTCCACATTTATCTTTGCCTTTTTGGTTTTGATTCTGTTGGTTCAACCCAAGGCCTACGCCTATGATGGCGATATGGATGTGTATCGTGAATTCAAGGAAGACTTGGCTCTTGCACGAGACACCTACATCAGTTCCCTGAACATGGCCATGGACGAAAAGGAAGTAAGCAATCCGTCCTGGAATGATATTGAATTTGAAGCACCGGATATGAAGTACTGTACTTTGAAAGAACTTCCCGGGGGCTTCAAGATTAAGGGTGCCCATGGCGCCTATAAGGTGGAAGTCGACATCAAGTTTGTTCCTGGTCGTGAAGACATGCGTTACCAGGTGAAACACTCCAAAGGAAGCAACGGTCCTGGTAAGGAAATCGTAGGCGAAGTCTTCAGATAGCAGGTACACTTCGCTTGAGGTCGGAGCTGCACTCCTAGAGGGATTAGAAGCCTGTAAAAAAAGGATGCCTTTAGGGCATCCTTTTTTAGTAGACAGTTATTAGTAGTCGGTAGACAGGAACTACTTAATGATGAGCATCGAATCGTCCCAGGCTTCTCGTGAACCTCCGCAGTTTACTGCGGGAGGTGAGCTTTAGCTCGCCGTTCGGTGAACGAAATCGTTTTTTCTAGAGATGCATCCACTTTAGTGGATAGCAGCTCTTAAAAAGGATTAGAAGCTTGTAAAAAAGGAAGCCTTTGCAGGCTTCCTTTTTTAACACCGACGGATGTCGGTGTAGATGACTAATTAACCTTACTTGATCACGAGCATGGAGTCATCCCAGGCTTCGTGCTTTTCGAAGCCGAGGAGGTTAGCGGTGGTTGCTGCCAAGTTGGACAGACCCCAGTCGCCTTCCTTGAGGCCCAGCTTGCCGCCAGTAACGTTATCGTACAGAATGCAGGGAACCTTGTTCAAGGTGTGGCTGGTCTTTGCCTTGAAGGAACCATCCTTGTTCACCTTGGGCATGCCGGTCTTCTTGTCGATTTCATACATTTCGTCGGCGTTACCATGGTCAGCGGTAATGAGAGCAACACCGCCGGCTGCGTCGATCACCGGGAGGAGACGAGCGAGGCCGATGTCCACAGCTTCGATAGCCATGGTAGCTGCACGGAAGGAACCAGTGTGGCCCACCATGTCGCCGTTGGGGTAGTTGCAGCGGAGCGTCTGGTACTTACCGCTCTTGATAGCTTCGATCATAGCGTCGGTAACTTCTGCAGCCTTCATCCAAGGACGCTGTTCGAAGGGGACAACGTCGGATTCGATTTCCAGATAAGTTTCGCCGTCAAACTTGCTGGAACGGTTACCATTCCAGAAGTAAGTCACGTGGCCGTACTTCTGAGTTTCAGAGCAAGCGAACTGCTTCACGCCAGTTTCTGCGAACCATTCGCCGGAGGTTTCCTTGATTGCCGGAGGAGGAACCAGGAAGCGGTTGGGGAGCTTCAGGTCGCCATCGTACTGGAGCATGCCTGCGTAGCAAACCTTGGGGAAGCGGACGCGGTCGAATTCGTTGAAGGATTCTTCTTCGAAGGCGCGGGTGATTTCGATGGCACGGTCGCCACGGAAGTTGAAGAACACAACGGAGTCGCCATCGTTGATGGTGCCAACCGGCTGGCCGTTAGCTGCGATAACGAACGGCGGGAGGTCCTGGTCGATAGCCTTGGTTTCGCCACGGAGAGTTTCGATAGCCTGCTTAGCGGATTCGAACATACGGCCTTCACCCAGAACGTGGGTCTTCCAGCCAAGTTCAACCATCTTCCAGTTAGCATTGTAACGGTCCATGGTGATCTGCATACGGCCACCACCGGAAGCGATGCAAACGTCGAATTCAGAAGAACGGAGTTCAGAGAGGAACTGTTCGAAGGGTTCCACATAGTCCAGAGCGGAAGTTTCAGGAACGTCACGACCGTCGAGAAGGATGTGGACGCGAACCTTCTTCACTGCTTCCTTCTTAGCCTGGGCCACCATGGCCTTCAGGTGAGAAATGTTGGAGTGAACGTTGCCGTCGGAGAAGAGGCCGATGAAGTGAAGAACAGTGTTCTTTTCACGAACGTTGGCGGAGATTTCCTTCCAGGCGTCGCGGCCGAAGATTTCGCCGGAAACGATGGAGTCCTGAACGAGAGCTGCACCCTGGTTGTAAACCTGGCCAGCACCGATTGCGTTATGGCCAACTTCGGAGTTACCCATGTCTTCGTTGGTGGGCATACCGACAGCGCGGCCGTGAGCCTTCAGAAGAACGTTGGGGTAAGCCTTGAAGAGGTTGTCGAGGGTCGGCTGACGGGCGGCCTTGATGGCGTTGCCCTGTTCGTTGTTATTGATGCCGTAACCGTCCATAACGATGGTAACGACGGGACCCTTGATACCGGGGAAGTTGGAAAGCTTCTTAAGCATAGTGTACTCCAGTTATGCCCGGACCTTCCGGGCGTGTTAAATTTACGGGTTAAATTTAGAAAAAATGGGGGGTAAATAAAAGACCCCTCGCAAAAGCGAGGAGTCTTTAAAAGGCTAAAATCTTTAAGGATTACTGAACCTTGTAGACTGCCAGCTTTACGGTGTAGTTACCGTTGTTGCCGATCTTTGCACCGTTAACAGCGAGTGCGAAGAAGCCTGCGCCAGTAGCTTCGTTGAAAGCCTTGGTCTTACCGACGTAGATGTCGCCAGTGTAGTTTTCCATCAGGTTGTCAATGGTAGTACCGGTGATGCTCTTGTACTTGAAGTCGCTCATGTGAACGATACCGCCGTTTTCGGGCTTAGCATCCGGCCAGTAGTCCTGACCGTATTCTTCGGTGTTGCTGATGATGGAGAATGCTGCACCGTTGCCGCTAGTGATGGAGTAGTCGTCACCGCTGGTGGACTTGGACTTGACAACCACGATATCTGCGGTAGGAGATGCGACTGCAGTGCAGGTGGCCAGATCAAGACCCGGAGCCATGTCGGTAGTGAGGGTTACTTCGGGGCAAGCGACCATGACGGGACTTGCAGAGGGCTGTGTGGCAGCGCTGCTTGCAGGAGTATTGGTCTTGCAGTACATGTCCGGACGGTTGAAGCTAATGGACTGGGTGTTGGACAAGTCCTGCTTCATGGTGCCATCGTTTGCAGTAGCGGTAATGATGAACTTGTATTCGCCACATTCAGTCAGAGAAGCGTCCTGCAGGTTAAACATGACGTTTGCTTCCGTGAGGGAAACGCTCTTGTTGGTGGGGAAGGCGGGCAGAATGAAGGTGGGCTGTGCTGCAATAGTCTGCACGTCTGCGCCAACGACCTTACCAATCTGGATGGTCACGTTGGTGAACTGAAGATTTTCGGAAGCGGCGATGGTGGTGTCGGTGAATGCAAGGCCGATAGAACCGGTCAGCTTCACCTGGGTACCTGCGTTGACGACATTGAGGCCGGTGAAGGTAATGGAACCATCCTGGCGGGTGTCGATATTAATGGAAGTGCCCGGACCATTGCTGGGCTTGGTGGAACCTTCGTCACCGCAAGCGATAAGGCCGAATGCGCCCATTGCGAACACAGAACCTGCCAGAAGTGTCTTTGCAAATTTGTAACTCATAGTTAAATCCTCTCTATATGTTTTTTGCCTTTGAAAAATACACAAAATTATTCCAAAACGGACTGTTTAAAAGGGCAAATTAGTGTAAAAAGAAGCTTTATGTGACTAAAAATTCGCAAAAAAGGCGTTTTTGGGATTTTTTTGATCGTCTGGGGGGTTATTTCCCCATATCCCGAATAAGATCGCGGAGACGGGCTGCTTCCTCAAAATCCAGCTTGGCGGCGGCGGCCTTCATCTGCTGTTCCAGTTCCTCGATAGAAAGGTCGCTTCGCTTTGAGGTATGAGGCCGCTTCGCTTTGAGGGGTGAGGATTTCTTGGGTTTACCTAAGGGTGCGCCTGTAAACAGCGGTTGGTCGCCGTCTTCTTCGTTGCCCAGGCCGTAGTCGGCATCGTAATCCGGATCTTCGGCTGCCTGGGGCGTCTTGTCCCCGCGCCAGAGGTCCATCAACGGATCGTTAATGACCAGGTCCCCTTCCAGCTTGCGGCTGACGGACTTTGGCGTAATGCCATGTTCCTTGTTGAATTCCTCCTGCAGGGTGCGGCGACGGACGGTTTCGTCCACTGCCTTTTGAAGGCTGTCGGTCATGTTGTCGGCGAACAGCAATACGGTGCCGTTCACATTTCTGGACGCGCGGCCCATGGTCTGGATCAGGCTGCGGTAGTTGCGGAGGAAACCTTCCTTGTCGGCGTCCAGAATGGCCACCATGCTGACTTCCGGCAAATCCAGGCCTTCGCGGAGCAAATTGATGCCCACCAGCACGTCGAACTCGCCGGTGCGCAGCCCTTTAATGAGGTCGTGACGTTCCAGGGTCTTGATGTCACTGTGTAAATACTTGGCCTTGATACCTGCTTCCACAAAATAGTCGGTCAGGTCCTGAGCCATTTTCTTGGTAAGGGTGGTGACCAGCACGCGGTCGCCATTCTTGATGGTTTTCTCGATGCGGTAAAGCAACACGTCCATCTGTCCCTGGATGGGGAACATCTCGATCTTCGGATCCAGAAGGCCTGTGGGGCGGTTGATCTGTTCGGCCACCACGCCGCCGGTCTTTTCAAGTTCGTATTCGCCCGGCGTTGCGCTGACGAACAGCACTTGCTTGGGATACATGAACTCGAATTCCTTGAAGTTCATGGGGCGGTTGTCCAGGGCGCAGGGCAGACGGAAACCGTAATTCACCAGGGTGGTTTTACGGCTCTTGTCGCCTTCGGCCATGCCGCCTACCTGGGGAATACTTACGTGGGATTCGTCCACCATCAAAAGCCAGTCATCGCCGAAGTAGTCGATCAGCGTAAAGGGGCGGGTGCCCGGTTCGCGGTTTTCGATAATGGCGGAATAGTTCTCGATGCCGCTGCACATACCGGTTTCGCGGATCATTTCCATGTCGTAGCGGGTGCGGCTGGAGAGTCGGGCGGATTCCAGAACCTTACCTTCCTTGTCCAATTCGGCAAGGCGGTCCGTCAATTGCAACTGCATACGCTGCAGGATACCGGCTCGGCCCTCTTCCTTCGTCACGAAGTGCTTGGCGGGAGCGATGGTCATTTCTTCCAGCTCCTGGATGACCTCACCGGTAATGATGTTGAAGCGCACCAGACGATCCACTTCGTCGCCGAACAGCTCGATGCGCATGCCGTCTTCGTCGTAGCTGGGGTGGATTTCGATGACGTCGCCATGGCAGCGGAAGGTTCCGCGTTCCAGGCTGAAGTCGTTACGGGTGTATTGGATGCGGACCAGTTCGTGAAGCAGGTCGTCGCGGTCCTTGATGTCGCCCTTCTTGATTCGGACCATCAGGTCGAAATATTCGGCGGGGCTGCCCAAGCCGTAAATGCAGCTGACGGAAGCGATGATGATGACGTCGCGACGAGTCAGCAGGTTAGCCGTTGCACGCAGGCGCAGCTTGTCGATTTCGTCGTTGATGCTGGCGTCTTTTTCAATGAAGGTATCGGTGTGGGGAATGTAGGCTTCGGGCTGGAAATAGTCGTAATAGCTGACGAAATATTCCACCGCATTCTTGGGGAAGAATGCCTTGAATTCCTGATAGAGCTGTGCTGCAAGAGTCTTGTTGTGGGTGAGAATCAGAGTAGGCTTGCCCACGTTCTTGATGACGTTTGCCATGGTGAACGTCTTGCCGGAACCGGTTACGCCAAGGAGCGTCTGGAACTGGTCCCCTTGCTTGAAACCCTCGGTAATCTGCTCGATGGCCTTGGGCTGGTCACCTGCGGCACCATACTGACTGACCAGTTCGAAGTTGGCGCGGGTTGGCGCCTGGAACTGACGTAATCTTCCCGGAAGGCTCTGCTCGGGGGAGAGAACCTTTGCTATCGGTTTTGCATACGGATCCGGGGTAATTGTCTTGCGCGCTCTAGCCATGTATCAAAGATACATTTATAGAACTAGAAGGGCTCGCGACTGTCCCAGATTTCCTTAATAGTTTCGCAAATATCTTTTTTGGATTCAACGGATCTGCCGGTTAACATGTAAATGGAACCATTTACAATGGAAGCCATTACGCAGCGTTGGTACTGATCGTTTGTGGACTTGATGTAACCGAATTTCTGTTCGTTGTTGTAGACAGGTCCGGTGGTTTCTGCCTGGCTGATGACCTCATGACGGGAAGCGGCGTAGTCAAAGTCCCACTTGAGATAATACTTCACGAACTCCTCATCGCTAGCATTTTCTTCGATGGTGAAGGTGGAATCCTTGTAGAGAAAATTCTTTTTTCGCCTCTCAGAGAGACTTCCTCGTTGCCTTTTACGAAGGTAAATGCCATGAGCTTTTCTTCAAGTGAAAAAGCATCCTGTCTGAACTTCCAATCAGTTATTGTGAAGGTATATGCTTCAGGGACTGGAATGTTAAGTTTCCATCCAGAGCTTATTCCAAAAACAGAAAATTTCGATACGGATGGTGCAACTTTGCTTGGGCCGGAACAGCTGCAGAAGACAAGTGCGATTGCAAGCAAAAGCAATTTTTTCATTGTAGAACTCCTTTTCTAATTCCTCTACACGAATATAAAAAAACGGAAACAATTGTAAAGAGGCTCTACTTGATGCTTAGACTTTCGCGAGCAGAAATTTCCTCTTTCCCGATAAGTTTGTAGAGTTTACTACGGAAAAGAGGAATGGTGGCGACAACGCCTGCGACAACGATGATCGGGGCGATCCAAACGATGCTTGGTTTATCCAATTCTGATTTGAAGACAATTCGCAGGATAAGAAGAATCCACCAGTGTACCGCAAGAATAATCAATGCGTTGCGGGAGATGTTTCGCAGGATTCCCTTGATGATGCGGATGGGGATGTAATCTGGTAATCTGGAGACCAGTTGGAATAAACCGATCAGGCCTGCAATTCCAAAGAGGGAACCTCCTACATAGCGAATAAAATCTTTCCCTAGAGTGTTGTTCATAATGCTGAACCAGGGGTAATGATCTTTCACGAATGCGTAGAGGGTAAAGGCGATAATGGTAAGTGCGAGCAGGAAAAGATTTCCCTTGGAGCCCTTGACGTCATTTAGCTTCTTGATAGGATCCTTGCATAGCCAGCCCAATGCAAAGAAGGAGAGACAAGTCAAATCGCGTTCGATGCCTAAGGGAAGGCGGATGTTGTTGCGACTAAGGAACCAGCCACCAACAAGGCATGCTATAGCAATCCCTGCGGTAATTGCTTTTTGTAGGGATGGATTCTTCGTGGCTTTGCCACTCAGAATGACGCTGATTTTTTGCGTGACAAAAAATAACAGGCTTATAGAGTATAACGTAAATACAAACCAAAGAGGACCTGACCCGATGCTGGATTTCCCAGCCACGAATATTTTAGCCAAGTTCCAGTAGAGATAATCCCATAGTCCCGTGATTTCGGGGCGGATGTTCATCACTGTCATTTTAGGCGCACGGGGAAACCTGTCAAAATTCCACACCACGGGATCCAACGCCAGGAACAGTAGCGAAAGCCAAATGTAGGGGAGTAACAGAACCTTGGTCTTGTGCTTTGCGTAACTTTTAAAATCGCTGAAACGTCGGGTACTAAATAGCTCTCCGGAAATAAAGAAGAAGGCGGACATTCGCATGACGCTCAGTTCTTCCATTCCCAGGTTTACGCATTTGAAGGATTGCTCTATGTGAAATAGGCAAACTAGCAAAAGGACGAATCCCTTGTATTCGTCAATCCACTGAATTCTCTGTGTTGCGTTAAGTTTCATTGAGGCTCATGTACGGGAAAGCTGATGCTGAGACGAGCTCAGCATGACGTTGTTCGACATGACGTGGTTCAGAATGACGCCCGTTCGTCTTCGATGACGGTGGATGGCCCGTGGCCAGGGAATACGCAGGTGTCTGCCGGCAAGGTCAATAGCTTGCTTTTGATTCCGTTAATGAGGGCTTCTTCGTCTCCGCCGAATAGATCGGAACGACCCATGCTTCCTGCAAAAAGGATGTCGCCGGAGAAAAGCAGACCTGGGTTCTTCACCCCCATGGGGTTCAGAATGGCGTCGGAAGAGGGCAGATAGAAGGCGACTCCTCCGGGGGAGTGTCCTGCTACGTGAATGACATGCAGTTCAATGCCTTCCACGCCGACGGTATCACCTTCGGCAATGTAGTCACCCAGCGGGGGTGCGATTTCCTCGAATTGCAAACCGTACATTCCACTTTGTTCTTCCTGAAGATCCAGCAGGAATTCGTCTTCTTGGTGGGCTTCCGCTTTTACGCCGTAAGTTTTCTCCACGAAGGCGTTTCCCAGCACATGATCTAAGTGTAGGTGAGTGTTCAGTAGGTGCCGTACCGTCAGGTTGTTGTCCTTGATATAGGCTGCCAGTACGTCCCGTTCCCGCTGGTTCGACACGCTGGGGTCAATGAGGATGGCTTCACCCTTGTGGTTACTCAGGACGAAACAATTGACGCCATAGGGATTAAAAACAAAGTGTTTAAAAAGCATGGGCGTGAATATAAAAAGAACTGTACCTGAGTGCTTTCATTTTATGGCGAAAAAAACGCTAAAAGTACTGTTGTTATTTTAACAATGGAAATCTCTGATCAATCTGACGAAAATCCTGAAGTGTAGTGGATTTGTCTCTCGTTTTGTTTCCGAACATTTACCAACTATCCGTTGTAAAAGTATTCGTATAAAAGAGAGGCGAATATATATTAGACTTATTGGAGGTTTGTTTATGTGGGTAAAGAAAATCCCAGTAGTCGCTGCGTCTGCAGCGCTGTGCTTTGTGGCGTGCTCTGAAAATAGTTCGGTTACAGATCCGAATAACAATTCCGCGTTGCCGGATATTGAAAATCCTAGTGTTCAGAATCCTGAATTAGAAAACCCCGGTGATGTGATTGAAAATCCGGGTATTGAAAGTCCTGGTATTGAAAATCCAAGCATTGAGAATCCCGGTAATACAGTTCCTGGTGCAGACGATTCCAGTGTGGAAAATCCGGGCAGTGAAAATCCAGACGTTGTGAATCCTGGCAATGAAAATCCGGCCGAGGTGAATCCGGGTAACGAAAACCCTGGTAATGTTGTTCCGGGCGGTTCCATTCCCTCTGACGATGAATCGGACCTGGATGATACCAGAACTTTGACCGGAGCAGAAATTCTTCTGAAGCTTGCAGGCACAACAGCCTCTGTCGAAAACAACAACGGCTGTATCGCTGTGGCAGAAAAAAGTGCTACCATCACTTGCCCCGGCGCCTACTTCGTTACTGGGGAATCTTCGGATTTCCAGCTGGTGGTGAATACCCCGGGCGCAAAGGATGAAGGTAAAACCGGCATCTATTTTTATAACGCAACCTTGAAGAGCAATAACGCAGCCCTTCTAGTGAAGAACGCCGATAAGACGGTTCTTCATTTGGTGAAGGGAACCACCAATGTGGTGGAAGACGGCAATGGAAATCATTTGTTCGAAAAGGTGAACGGGGCCCAGGATACGGCCAAGGCCGCCATTTACGCCAGAGATGATTTGAACATCAAGGGCGCAGGAAAGTTGACGGTCAAGGGCAATTTCCAGAATGGCATCCAGTGTAGTAACGACCTGAAAATCAAGAATGGCGATATTACCGTTGTTGCCAAGGAAACTGCCATTAAGGGCAAGCAAAGTCTTGAAATTTCCGGCGGCATTTTGGACGTTACTTCTACCGGCAAGGGCCTCATGTCAGATACCACCATTACGGTGGAAGGCGGTACCTTCAAAATCAATACAGAAGATGACGCCCTGCATTCCAACTACACCGTTTCCATGGTGGGCGGCGACCTTTCTATTTCCACCAAGGGCAAGGGCATCCATGCGGACTCCTCCCTGTATCTGAAGGGCTCTACCATCAATATCGTTACTGCAAAGGAAGGTCTGGAATCCTACAAGATTTTTGCTGAAGATGGCGTGACTTCTACTTTTGCGACGGACGATGGCTGGAACGCAGCCGGCGGCCCCAAGGACCCAAACGCAGGCGGCTTTTCCTCGTTCAGTGAATCCAGCGGTCACATCGTTATTAGCGGTGGCTACCATTACATTAGCGCCAAGGGCAATATGATCGATGTGCTGGATGCTAACGGTACCGCAAAGCAGACCGGCGGCGTGCTGATCCTTGAAATCACTGGCGAAAGCTATGAAAATGGCATGGGCGGTGGTGGCTTCGGCGGCTGGGGAGGCGGTGGCTGGGGCGGCTTCGGTGGAGGCGGCTTTGGCGGCGGTAGCGGGGGATGTTCCTCCAATATGGCCGGCGGCCTTATCGACACGGATAATGGCTTTGAAATTTCTGGCAATGCCGTACTTCTTGCTTTTGGTAACTACTCCACGGACATTCCGGAATGCGCTTCTGTCACTTATGATAGCAACAACTTCTATGGTTCCGACGTTGCTGCGTTTAAGCCGCAGTATAAGGGTGATGCCATTCTCTATGGCGGTGCAGTAAAGTCTGTTGCCCAGGTTCAGACCAACGGAATGAAGGAACTGAAGTTCCCCAACGGCCTAGTTTATATGTACAGGTGATTCTATTTTTCTCCCATCGATACACGAAACCGCCCGGATTTCTCCGAGCGGTTTTCCCTTTGGAATTTTTTACAACTTCTGAATCCTCTCAGGTCTTGCATTAACTATTTGAATTCGGTCTATTCTGCGGTTCGTTCAACAAAGATGGAACATCTTGACCGACATAAAATACTCGCAAGACCACGACCTGTATTTTTTGCACTACGTAAAAGATGTTATAATTACCGTCGTTCATTTTTCGAACACCACGACTTTGCCATGGTTCTTCCGTATATATTGGATATCGTTCCGGAAAATCAGATAATCCCAGAATAGAATCCTGTAACTTTTTCAAAATTTTTTGTGCTGCAACAGGAGCATACAGGGAATTGCATATATAATCTGCGATTCCCTCTAAGTCTTTTTTTGCATTATCGGAGACCAGAACCTGGTAGCTCATACATGGTATTTTTTCTTGATGTCAAAAAAAACGGCGGCAGCGGGAGTCATGCGACCGGCCTTCATGTCTGCATAGCCTTTTTCTAGTTCAGCATCGAATTCCGCCTTGGACAATCTGGATTCATCAACAGGTCGTTTGGGTAATTTCACCTCAAAAGGCAGTCCCTGTTGCAAAATAATTTGCTTGTAAAACATGTTGATGGCGTTGGACACAGGAATCCCTAAAGCGGCCAAGATGCTTTCGGCTTCTTCCTTGACTTCGGGCTCAATACGAGCATAAAGGTTAGCACTTTTTGTCATATTTTAAATATATAAATTTGTGCGCACAAACGCAATACATTTGTTTTTTAGTTGAAAATTTTCCTAGAACAGCAAAAACCAGCAACCTAGTCCGACAAAAACCGCCCGGAAAAATCCGAGCGGTTTTTTATGGCTAGATCCCCGATCGGGTTGTTAAAGACTACTTATTTCAAGAATCCATATTCGTAGACTTTGGGGCGGAGCTTTTCGGTGAGGGCTTTGTAGGCTGATTCGAAGTTTGAGAAGTTTACGGGGATGGAAATACCTGTGTCGTTTTGTGCTTTGAGTGCCATTCGAATTTGATACCAGCCCACATCGGAACGGTTGAGTTTGTACTCGTCACGAATTTTATGATTGAAGGTTTGCTTGAAGTAGGCTTGCCAGATTTTTAGACCTTCGGCAAGGACTGCGTTTGCTTCTTCGCTGAAGGTTTTACCTTCCATGTAGCGGACCATGAAATCACTTTCAAAGCGTTCCGAGGAACCTACTTGTTCTTCTGTGAAAGGAATGAAGTGGTTGACGATACTCCATTTCTTGTTGTTCCATTCCAAATCGTTTGCGCTGGCGGTGAGATTGCTACCGTTAAAAAGCATCCACACGAGACAATCGTTCTTGAATTCTTCGGGAAGTTCGCAGTTGGGTTGAAGGAATTGGTCACGATCATTAAGCCAAGTGTGGGGCGTAACTTTCTCCATAGAAAACATTACTGCAGCCTTCCATAGATTTGTTTCGTTGATATAGAAACCGTTGCCTCTTGACGCTGATGATGATAGTAAGTAAACATACTTGGCTGCATTTTGCATATCATTTGTCCCAGCGCACATGTAGGCAATGGCGTTGTTACTCCAGTATTTGACCCTTGGAATACCTTTTGTTGGCTCAAGGACATTGCTAAGAGGAACGCAAGAAATTTTATTAGCTTTTGGACGTTCTATCCATTTACTCAAGTAATCTTTTTCGCTTAATGGAAAAAATGTTTTAGCTCCAACAAGTTGAGCCTTTTTGTCATAAGCTAAACATGGAATTTCTAGATTCTTCGACTCCACTTCGTTTCGCTCAGAATGACATCCGACCATACCCGTTTTTATTTTATCATTGCGTGTTTTCCAAATAAGGAATCCAATGGGAAAGTCGCCCTTCAGCCCTTCAAAGGACTTGCTATGTACGATAAATCCATCAAGATATTTTGCTGACCATTCGTTTCTGAATGTTTCAAAATTAGGAGCATTCACATATTTCATTTTGCTAAACATTGCTAAAGTCGCGGAAGGAATTTCTTTTGCAATTCTTGCAACGAATTGTGTGAATAATTCATTACTTGCTTTGCCGTATTTTCCCATACCAACTTCTGCCCATTTGGTTTTTGCAACGCCGATTTTATTTGTTGCTCCTGCACCGATTGCAACATTATTTGCATTTGTTGCTTCCGCATAGGGCGGGTTTATCAGCACTAATAATTTCTTTTTCCCTTCATTTGCTTCGCTGATTACTTTTCTCAAATTTTCGGGAATCTTGTTGGTGAGACTGTAGTCAATTTCGCCATCGTCGGTGATGTCGTCGTTTAGATAGTCGTACTGGAAACGCTGCGCCGCAACGCAGATTTTGGCAGCCTTCATGATGTCAACATCTTCTTGATCCAACGTGCTCATGAAAAGATGACGATGGTTCGCATGCTTCGATTCCAAATTCCCAACGCCGCAGCACATGTCCCAGACATAGTATTCCTTTTGCCAGTTGGATCCTAAGGTTTTCTCCAAAAGTTCATACGCTTTTTCTACCACATGGAGCGGCGTGTAGAATGCGCCCTTGAATTTCTGTTCGTCAACGGGAATCAAGCTGTCGCGACGCTCCAGTAAATAGGAGCGGTATTCTTCTTCGGGTGGACGATTGTAAATTGCCCAGAATTGACGGTAACCATCGTCGCTGTTTAAGGGGTAGGTTTTCCCCTTCATCAAGAATACCGGTTTGTTCCCCTTGTGGAGAAGTTCTGCCGTCAGATTTTCATGAACGCTCACATTGCCGTCGCTCATGATGTCCGCAAAGAAAAGAACCGCATAATCTTCCGGCGCTGCGTCCTTGATTTCGCTGCCGATCATTTTGACCCATTTGTCAAAAACGGACTTCAGATTTGCAGGCGTAATTTGGGTGCGGATGATTTCGCCATTCTTGATGGCATTCTGCAAGGTTTCTATGAATTCCTGTTCGTGAGTTTCAATATTAAAACTTACGAAATGGGTTCCAATATATTGAGAAACTGCGTCTAGTGCGTCGGGAGTCACTTCGCTGGCGGATTTTCCCCACTTGATTTTGATTTCTTTATTCTGTAGAAGGGGAAGCGCCACCTCGGTCTTCATGATGGCCGCCTTGACGCTGTCCACAACACAAAGGAATGGCGGAATGCTTTCTCCATCTTTCAGTGCCTTGTTGATGTAGAACAGGAGCTGGGTGAACATGGCGTAAAGGGAAATCTTGGAACCAAGCTTGGCCTCGAACCAGACTTCCTTTGTCTGGATGTCGATAAGATTGCGTTGCACTCCTTTCAGGTGCAAAGCCTTAATGTAGGCGTCCTTCACATCTTCTTCAGAAGTGGCTCGCTGCAACTTTTCAAACAAGGACATTTTTCGCTCCCGAAAATGCCCTTTTCGCCAAAGTTTCCGAAACAAAAAAATGCGTGGAACCGAATGGCTTATCACGACTGAGGTTCCGCTAAGACCCATCAACAAATAAGCACAAACGGCCCACGCACAAGAGTGCGTGAGCGTCTGCCTTATCCTCTGTTGATTTGAATTTAGCGGATTCCAGTCATGAGAATAAGAGCAAATTCACTCTAAAAACCAGGCGCCCGGCAAGGCATTCGCCATGCAAGGCTATGTAATGGGGAATATAGATAAAAAATGGATGTCCTGTGAATCCATGTCGCCTATTGTTTGCGAAATGACCCGAGAACAAAGGAGGCTGCGTACGAACGTCTGCTCAAGGCGGGAATTATTGATAAATCCGGTCAATTAACGAAAATTTATCAAAGTTCCCCCCAAAATGAAACAAGACGAGTATGATGAACGTCCTAACCTGTATATAGGTTTTCACGGTTGTGACCGCTCTGTCGGTCAAAAGCTATTAAACAATCCTGATGAGATAAAAATTAGTGACCATAGTTATGAATGGCTTGGTTATGGTTTTTATGTGTGGGAAAATAATTATGAGCGAGCGTTTGAATGGGCTCAGAGTAGAAAAATGATTGAAAAACCGTTTGTCTTGGGCGTTGTTAAATTAACAATGAAAAGTTTGTAAACGCAGGTTCTTTTTTGAGGGAGTAACTTATATTTGAAATATCTGTTAGGAGGTTCTATGTTCATAAGAAAGTATTGGCGTCATCTTTGCCTAACCTTTGCCGCTTTTTTCTGGTCCAGCTGTGGAGATGATAGCAATTCCGTTACGCCGCCAGACAATGGTGGGGCTGTTGTCCCTCCGGCTGAAAGTTCCGCCAATGTTGTGGGCGAATCTTCTTCTTCGGAAGAATCTCTGGAGGCCATATCCTCCTCTTCTCTAGAGCCTGTTCGTGATACCAGTGTCATCACTTTGTTTTCGGACCCCTCGGTGACTTGCGAAAAGGATGCCACGTGGATCGTGTCTCCTATATATGCCTTGGGTCGAAAATCTGCAGGTAGCTGTGAAGAAATTCAAATTCTTGTGGAGAAGGGTTCAGCCTATTCTAAGGAAGAATTGGAAGAAATGGAAGATTCCCTGGAAAACTGCAGGCGTTATATGTGTGAGACGGTTACTGCGTATGGCGTAATCTCTTACCCGCCTGTTATTGGTCATCGAACCAGTGTGAATATTACATACAAGTGTTCCAATAGGGAACAGTATTATTCATCCTATAGTTTTTCTGGCTTGATAAAACCTGAAAATTCCAGCTTTCCGAGAGATGAAAATGGCGTTCTTTACTTGACTGAAGAGGAATACAACGCAGCCAAGTTGTCTCGTGCTTCTATGGCGAAGGCCACTCCCAAGTTTGCACCTGAACCGGATTCCAGTAACACCGAAGAGACTGTTCCTCCTGAATGTGACCGCATGGGTTTTGTGGAAGTGGATGAAATTTATGAATCCGCCAGCAAGACGCTCTATGCCAAGTATGCTGACGAGCTGGCCAATGATTCCCTTAGTGAAGATCGCCGTAATTTTTTGAACCAGGTTTGTGACGAGCAAAATTCGACGATTCGTAAGGACATTCTTCCCGAGTATGACGTATATTATGAAAATTTGTCTTCTGAAAGTCAATGTTCCTTAAAGGGGTGGCTAGACGATTCCATTTGGTTTAGTGGCTACATTGCCCGGTACCAGAAACGACCCGATGGAACTGTCGAGGAGACGGAACGCTATAGGGAAAAATTCTCTGCTATTTTAAACAAATTAGAGGAAGTCATTGAATCAAAATATAAACCGAAATTGGATGATTCAGATATGATGTCCTAGACGAAATTCACGAAGAAAACCGCCCGGAAAAATCCGAGCGGTTTTTAATTGCGTATGTTGTAGGTTATTCAGTGCACCGAAGGTGTCTGATTATCACTAGCCTCTAGATCCTAGCCACTAGTCCCTAATTTATTCCTTCACGCTCCAGGTGGTGCCTTCCTTGCTGTCCTTGATCACGATGTTCATGGCGGCAAGTTCGTCGCGGATGCGGTCGCTTTCTGCCCAGTTCTTGTTGGCGCGGGCTTCCTTACGAGCTGCGAGAAGTTCTTCCACCTTGGCAACGTCAACGCCTGCGGCACCTTCGTCAGCCTTCTTCTTGTAATCCTGACGGGGTTCGTCCAGCTTGAGGCCAAAGACCTTATCCATGTCCAGAACGAGGGCGGCCTTTTCGCCGTCGTCGATGTCGGACTTCAGCATGGTATTCATGATGCCGAGAGCGCGGGGCATATTCAGGTCGTCGCCGATGGCGGTCTTGAATTCTTCCTGGAAGGCCTTGGCGGCTTCGCTCTTGATATCGGTAGCCTTGCCGATCAGCGGGTCGGTCTTCTTGTGAAGGCTCTTGAAAGCTTCCTTGGCACCGGTGAGAGCGTCCCAGGTGAAGTTCAGGTAGTTACGGTAGTGGCTGCCGAGAGCGAAGTAGCGGTAGTCCAGCGGATTGTAGCCGCGGTCCATGAGCAAGGTAACGGTGAGGAATTCGCCGCTGGACTTACTCATCTTGCCGAAGGTCTGCTGGGTGGTGCCGTCTTCAAGCTTTTCTTCGCTGGCGGTACGGAGGAATTCACCGTGCATCCAGAAACGGCTGAACTGAACGCCATTGGCGCATTCGCTCTGTGCAATTTCGTTGGTGTGGTGCACGCGGATATGGTCGGAACCACCGCAGTGAATGTCCAAAGTCGGACCGTTGTACTTCATAGCCATGGCGGAGCATTCGATATGCCAGCCCGGGAAGCCTACGCCCCAGGGGGAATCCCATTCCATGGCGCGCTTCTTGTCCTTGGGGCTGAACTTCCAGAGAGCGAAGTCAGTAGCGTTGCGCTTTTCGCCCATGTCGATACGGCTACCCTTGCGGAGGTTTTCCACGTCAAGGCGGGCGAAGTCGGCGTAGCGGGGGAACTTCAGGCTATCGAAGTAGATGCCATCGGAAGTGCGGTAGGTGAAGCCCTTTTCTTCGAGGGTCTTCACCAGGTCAATCTGTTCCTGGATGTGCTGGGTTGCAGGAGTCCAACGGGTGGGTTCCTGAATGTTCAGACGATGCCAGTCAGCCATGAAGGCGTCGGTGTAGAACTTGGCGATGTCCCAGACGGACTTGCCTTCGCGAGCTGCACCCTTTTCCATCTTGTCGTCACCGGAGTCGGCGTCGCTGGTGAGGTGTCCCACGTCGGTAATGTTCACGATGTGGTTTACAGCGTAGCCATAGTACTTCAGGGTGCGAACCAGGAAGTCTTCGAAAATGTAGGTACGGAGGTTACCGATGTGGGCGAAATGGTACACCGTGGGGCCACAACAGTACATACGCACGGCGGGAACGCCTTCAGGAAGTGTGAACAGTTCTTTCTTGCGTGATGCGGTGTTGTAGAATTGAAGTGCCATTTGAGCCTCCGGTTAAATGCGGCGCACATGCGCTGCGGATGGCGCAAAAATAGAAAAAACAGGAATAAAAATCTACGTTGTTGGCCGCAAAAGAGGTGTAGTATGAAAAGGATTCTTGGTATTTTGGGAACAGTGAAGTTTGCTGCCTGTATGAAAACGCCAAACTGGATCCCGAAAAAAAATAGTTCAATAACGGATGGAGCATTGTTTTTCTAACTTTGGCGCCATGCTTTTCGACGAGATTATCAACGAACATTACGAACCCCGCGAATACCCTGCATTGGCCCTTCTTGCTGATCTTTGGATTCATCGACGTCCCTTTGAAGGATTGAAAATCCTGGTAGGAACTCCGGTTTATCGAAATACGCTTTTGCAATACCGCACCCTGATGGCCGGTGGTGCGGAAGTTTTCGTTGGACATTCTTCTGCTATGCCTTACGACGAAAAGGTAATTTCCTACCTGAAGGAAAATGACGTGACGGTCATTCGTGCCGAAGACGTGAAGAGTGGGGTTGTCGCTGATGATTTTGACTTGATTCTGGATTGCGCCGGCCAGTTCTCCTTCTGCCATCCTCGAAAAGGTTTTGTGGAACTGACTCGCAGCGGAGTACAGTTCTTTGAAAATTCGGAATACCCGGTCTACGTCGCTGATAGTGGAATCGTAAAGCGCATCGAAACGACCTTGGGCACAGGCAATGGTTATTTCCGCGCTCTGGAACAATTGCGTCACCATGATTTCGCTGGCAAGAAACTTGTTGTGTTCGGCAGTGGCAAGGTGGGTTGCGGTATCGCCCTTCAGGGTGTTCGCCGCGGAATGAATGTCACGACCGTAACGGACTTCAAGAATCGTAATTCCAGTTCGGATTTTTCCCATGTGCTGGAAAACAATGACGTCACTATCATTGACCATCTGAATGAAAAGGCCGTGATGGACGCCGTTGAAAACAGTGACTACATGGTTACCGCGACGGGCCTGAAAAGTGTCCTTACGTTCCCCGTGGTGCAACTGCTCCAGACGAACAATAAGATTATCTGTGCCAATATGGGCGTGGAAGATGAATACGGGCCCTTGATTCCCAAGTTCCGTGTACTGAATAAGAAGGCCCCTCTGAATTTCGTCCTGGATGAACCGACCCACCTGAAGTATATCGATGCAAGCCTCGCCTTGCATGCTGCTTTGGGTGAACGCTTGTTAGAGGAACTTGACCGTGGGGAAAACTTTAAGGGTCCCAAGGATCCTGCTGCAGATCTTGAACAGCTTCTTTTGGTGACCACGATCCAGAATGGTGAAATTGGTCCTGAAGTTTGCGACATGTTGCGTTAACGATTTAACGCGTTTGTGGTTATATTTTGGAAAAAAGGTGAGTCTTGATGATGATGTCTCGTATTTTTTCGTTTCGTGCTGTAGCAACCGCCTTGTTGATGGCAGGTATGTGCGTTTCTGCATTTGCCGATGATATTGTGGCTACAACTTCCTCTGGCGCCACCGTTATCCTTCACGATAATGGCCGCTGGGAATATTACCAGAATAACAAGAACATTCACGATGTGCGCCCCAGCGCCATTCCCGAAGATGCCAAGTTTGAAATTTCCATCGCCTATGAAAGCGTGGACAAGCTGAAGAAGGACATCCGTATGGCAATGGATGCTGAATTTGCTACAGAAGAAGAAATTAAGGACAGCCTGCGTAGTGTTCCTAAGGGTGGTATCGTCTATTTCCAGGTCCCTACCAAGCAGATCAAACCGGGCATGACCCGCGAACTGACCTACTACATCTACGACAAGGGCAAGAATCCGATTTTCTCCAAGACCGTCCGTGATACAGAAGCCACTCCCAGCGAAGATAAAGGAATTTCCAACTTGCTGGTAGTTCCTCTTTATGCTCGCCCCAAGGTTTCCGTGTTGAAGGCTAAGGTCATTAGCGAAAGCACCCGCTCCACTCTTGAATTCGACATTCCGGTGAAGTAATGAAATTCGCCGTTGTGGACTTGGAGACCACTGGTGGTACTCCAGAAAATGGTCGCATTACCGAAGTGGGTATTGTCCTGCTGGATGATTTTGAAGTCGTTAGGACCTACCAGACTTTGCTGGATCCGGGAATGCCTATCCAGCCTTTTGTTGTAAAGCTTACAGGCATTACAGACGAGATGGTTTCGGGACAGCCTCAGTTTAACGACGTGGCAGAAGAAATCGCCGAGATGATTAAGGGCCGAATCTTTGTCGCTCACAATGTGCAGTTCGATTGCCGCTTCCTGCGCTCAGAACTCCGTCGTGCCTGCGTCAAGATGGATCCGCCCCGTCTTTGCACCGTAAAGCTTTCCCGCAAGTTCTTCCCGGGATTGCCCAGCTATAGCCTCCACAATCTTATTGAATCTCTGGAACTTCCGGACTTTCACCATCATCGCGCGTTAGATGATGCTATGGCTGCCGCAGAAATTCTCAAGCTCTGTCTGCAGAAGGCCGGTCCCGAAAAAATCCGCAAGGAAATCAAGAACATCACCAAGGCCGAAGCCGAAACGATGTTTAAGTAATTTCTTGAGTAGGTGCTTCAGCACCACTCAAACAAAAAAGAAAAGGCTAGCAAACGTTGTTTGCGTAGCCGTATTCTTTTTGGGGGTTCCAAGGGGGTGGTAACCCCCTTGTATTATAATAACCCTGCTCGATGTTTCATTTTCAAAATACGAGCGCAGGACTCCTCGACTCGCTTACGATACTTTTCGTTCTGCAACGCCATCACTGACAAAAAGTTGATCATGTCTACACCCTTCCTGGGGAAGGTGGTCATGAACATGTCGTTGCCGGATACAAGGGCTGTCTGTACCAGTTTCTTGAAGTCCTTGGCGGGATAATTCTTTCCCTTCACTCGTTCCGTCCCGCTGATCCATGCTCGCAGGGAAACGCCCCATAGGTCGTCCGTCAGAATCACTGTTTCCGGAGACATCCTGCGGGCGCGTTTCACGATTTCAGGTTCAAATACCGCAGGACGATTGGACACTCGTACGAAACGAACGCTGCTCATCATGGTGACGGGGATGTCGTTGGCTAAGGTCTTAAAAAACTCAATGTTTTTGGAAATGCTTTTCTTGGGGGTCGCGCTAATGGCAATCTGGTGGTCGCTATTGGTCCAGGAATCGTATCCAGGGAAATGTTTAGAAACGCATATAATGCCACTTTCGCGCATGCCTTGCACAAATGCTCTTACCTTGGGAGCGTTCGTTGTGTCAAATCCCCAGGACCTGTTGGATTCTTCCATAAAGGATTGTTTGCCACGACTGTCCTTGGAGGGGTCCAGCACCGGCGCCAAATTCATGTTGATGCCCAACTTGTGCAGTTCCATTCCGATTTCAGTTGCTATAGAACGGATGGAGTCTTCACTCATTTTGCGCATGGCCTTGGCGCTAGGAGTACGTTCCCATTTGGGATTGATGTTTCCAATACGGTTTACTCGACCGCCTTCCTGGTCCACGGCAACCACAGGAGGAATCTTCATTTCACGATTGACGGTTTCAATATTATCTCTGAATTTTTCCAGATCCTTCAGGTGATTTTTCATCACCAGGTAACCACCAAATTCATGTTTCATCATGAAGTCGGCGGGAGTCATGTAGACCATCACCATCTGGGCAGCCTTCTGCTTGATGGTCATGGAATTCCATAGAGGCATGAGCTCACAGGGAAGGCCGTAAGGATTTTTAGAAACATCGCATTCTGCATTGTTTTCTGCAGAATTTTCGTTGCTGGTCGTTTCCATTTCGGAAGGAACAGTTCCTGCGGTGGTGTCAGGCTTAACCTGCATGACCGCGCTATCAAGTGCTGTCGGTTGCGCAGATTCCTGGACAGCAGAAGAATCCTGTGCAAAAACTGCACAGAATGAACATAACAGAAAAACGATTACGAACTTAAGTTTCAAAATCCCAAAAACCAAACAATTTTAAATCAACAAGATTTATTACGGAACGTAGTCTTCGCTAGAGCTGCTGGCAGCAGCTTTCTTTGCTCCCCAGCGGCGCGGCTTGAATTCGCGGGGCGGGAAATCAAACTTCAGCTTACCCTTCTTATCGATGTACAGGAATGCATCGAAGGTGCGGTGAGTCTTGTTGCTGCGGAAACCCTTGATCAGATCCGTCTTCACTTCCGTACCGGAAAGCATCTTCTGAATCTGTTCCAGAGGGATTTCCTTACCCAGAAGAATTTTAGGCAGCTGCAGGCCGCTAGGTTCCTTCTTCACATAGCTATCGCTGACGTAGCCCGTCATGGTTTCGTACACCGCAGAATTGTCCAGAGGGGAGTTGCCCACCTGCTGGCCTAATTCAATTTCGGCACCTTCCTTGTTGTCGTCAAAGACGAACTCGATTTTATTCTGGTCGTTAATAATCACGACGGCAGAAAATTCTGCGCCCTTCTTGCTGCGGAAACCAGTAAGGGGACCCAACTTTCTATTTGTGAGAAGTTCTACAATTTCTTCGTTGGAAAGGCGCTTGCCACCAATCATCTTACGGATGACGATTCCATCTTCAGTGGTGTAGCGGCTTACGGTTTCGAAAACCTTCTTGCCGTTTACCGGGCTAAAGCTTGCTTCTCCAGTGGTGCTTTCTTCCTTGAATCCCTTGATGTTCTTCACCATGGTGCGGGTCATTTCCACAATGCCATTCATGAAGTTCTCGCGGGTTTCCTTACCCTTCTCGATCTGTTCCATCTTGTATTCCCACTCGCCGGTCAGTTCCGGGCTTGTGAGAGCTTCGATGTCCATAGCCTTCAGGACCTTGATCAGGTCGAATGCCTTGGCGGTAGCGATCATATCCTTACCGTCACGGACCACATACTTGTCGGTGACCAGCTTTTCAATAATGGCTGCACGGGTTGCGGGAGTTCCGAGGCCTCGTTCCTTCATGGCGTCGCGAAGTTCTTCGTCTTCCACCAGTTTACCTGCACTTTCCATCATAGAAAGGAGAGTGCTTTCGGTGTAGTGTGCAGGAGGCTTGGTAAAGTCTTCCTTGGAAGTGACTTCCACTGCCTTGGCCTTGTCGCCCTTCAGCTGCGGGATATTTGCTTCGTCGTCCGCATCCTTACCATAAACGGCCTTGAAACCCGGTTCCACCAGAATCTTACCTTCCGTAATGAAGGTTTCCTTTTCTACGGTGGTAATACGGGTGGTGTTCAGGTACTTTGCAGGCGGGTAGAACACGGCAATAAAACGCTGGCAGATCATGTTGAATACTTTCTGTTCTGCTTCGCTTAAGTCCGTGGGCATAACGCCAGTAGGAATAATGGCAAAGTGGTCCGAAATTTTCTTGTTGTCGAAGACCTTAGGAGTCTTTACTACCCAGTTGTTGTTCAAGGCTGCCTGGGCAAAGGTGCTGAGGCTTCCTGTAATCTTACCCAGAGTTGTTTTTACCGGACCTACATAGTCTTCGGGGAGGCAACGGCTGTCGGTACGAGGGTAGGTGGTTGCCTTATGACGTTCGTACAGAGCCTGGGCAATAGAAAGGGTGGTTTTGGCGCTAAAGCCGAAGCGGTTGTTGGCTTCACGCTGCAAGGTAGTCAGGTCGTACAAAGGACCGCACTTCTGGAAACTAGGTGCGGTGGTCTCCTGAATGGTGCCGGTCTTGCCCTTGCATTTTTTCAGGATGTCCTGGACCTTTTTTTCGTCAAAAATCTGTTTCTGCTTGCTGTCGCCATCTGCAGTGAACCACTTACCGGCGTAGGTGTTGCCGTCGTTATCAAATTCTGCGTCAATGGACCAGAACTTCTTGGGAACGAACTGATGGCGTTCTTCCTCGCGGTTCACAATGATGGCAAGCGTCGGGGTCTGCACTCGACCGCAGGGGGTAATCTGGAAGCCGCCCATGGAGCTGTTGTAAGCGGTCAGACCGCGGCTGCCGTTCATACCGATGAGCCAGTCGGCTTCACTGCGGCAAATAGCTGCTGCCTTCAGGTTTTCCATGTCGGCGCCGTCGCGCATGTTGTCAAAAGCTTCCTGGATGGCCGCAGGTGTCATACTCTGCATCCACAGGCGCTTGATTGTCTTGCCTGTAAACTTGCCCTTCAGGACGTAGTCCAGGATGTAGAAGAAAATCAGTTCACCTTCGCGGCCAGCATCGCATGCGTTTACGATGGTTGTTACATCCTTGCGCTTGATCAGCTTGCTTAAAATGGAGAGCTGGCTCTTGGTCTGGGGATTGGCGGAAAGGGGGAACTTTTCCGGCAACATGGGCAGCGTGCTCATTTCCCACTTCTTGTAGCGTTCGTCGATTTCCTTGGGATCGGCAATTTCCACCAGGTGGCCGATGGCGTGGCTCACGATGGTAGTGTCGCTTTCATAGACGCCGTTACCCTTGGTAAAGTTCTTCTGACCAAGGACCTTTACCAGGTCCAGGGCGACGCTTGGTTTTTCTGCAATAATCAAAGTCTTGCCATCCGCGGGAGCTGCGGCTTTTTTGGCTTTAGGAGCAGCCTTGGTGGCTGGCTTTGCGGCTTTGGTCTTAGTTGTTTTCGTTGCAGTTGCCATATCTTACTTCCATTTAAAGCGTCCAAGCACGCCGAAAATAACGGCCAGGACTGTAAAAGGGGCGTGTATGAATTCCACAGGAATGCACCACTTGATCAGGTGTTCCTGCCTAAATACACGTAACCCTCGGAGTATTAAAATCAGGTCGCCAGCACACTTGATCACAAAGGTGATTACGGTGGCTGCAAAAACGGTAAAGCTAAAAGGGGAGAGGACCGCAGCTACACACTGCATGAGCAGGAACAGGAATACCATGCTCAGCACGAATACGATTTTCGGGGTGTAGTAGACTGTCTTGGAGGCCCAACGCTTTCGTTGCTCCCAAAGTTCCTTCAGTGTTTCCTTGCCGTTGGTGGTGACGAAAGTGCTCTCGGAAATGCAATAGCGCATGGCCCAGGGGCGGTCTGCTGCCAATTTTTGCATCAGCAGGTCGTCATCACCACTCTGGATCTTGAGAACCCCTTCGAATCCCTTGACGCTCTTGAAGAAACTCTTGCGATAGGCCAGGTTGTTTCCGGTACTGGTGAGGGGGAGATGCATGGCCAGGCCTGCTGTACCTGCCACCCTGTATATAAGAGTTTCCACTGCCTGCATGCAAACCAGCACGCTGGATTTTCCCTTGATGGTGGGAATGTAGGAGTGTCCCGCCACCAGTTCGATGCCGGGTTCAAATTCTGCCACAATGCCTGTGACCCAAGTGGGTTTCACGATGCAGTCCGCATCGGTCAGGCAGAGAACTTCTCCGTCGCAGGCTTCGATCATCTGGCTCAGGGCGAATTTCTTGGGGCTAGCTCCTTCGGGAATTTCCTTGATGGTCAGAACGTGAAAATTTTCCGGATACCTGGCGGCATATTCTGCCAAAATCTTGGGAGTGCTGTCCGTACTGCGGTCATCCGCTACCCAGACTTCCCAAAAACCGCGGTAATCCTGGGCCATGACGGAATCCAGGGTCTCCCGGATGCCGACTTCCTCGTTACGGGCGGCAATCAGGATGCTTACCTTAGGAGGGGGCTCCACGTCGGAGTTCCCTTTGCGTACGATCCCCAGAGCCCTGAAGAATCTAAACTCCAGGTAGGCGTAGAATAGGCAGAACGCTGCCAACAGCCCGGTAACGATATAGGTGATCGTCGTAAATACCATAATTCGCCGCAAAAATAGATATAAAACCATTTTCCATATTTGGAGGGAGGTCCGTTTTTGTGGGCGAAGCGGGATTCATGAGCCCGTGTTTCTTACATTTTTGTTACAAGACGGCGTGTATTCCAAATTCGTTACAAATAAAAAAAGCGGATTGTTGACTAAATTACACGTTTTACTAAATTTGTGCCACTTTGAGAATCGATATTGCACAAACACTGAATGAACCCGAAGACCGCCAGGTGGTCTGGTCCCATGCCGATGCCCCTGAACTCTTCGACGAACTGCACCTAAAGGGCGATCTGGTAGCTCAGGTGCTGGTTAGCCCCGAAGGCGACAACAAGTGGCTTGTGACTGGTACGATCTCCGGCGTGCAGACGCTAACCTGCTCCCGCTCTCTGGAACCTTTTGACCGACCCTTCTCCACTGAAATCGTGGTCGAAGTCGAACGAATCCAGATTGGAAAACAGGAACTTGACGAGGATGACGTTGACGTCTATGCCTACAAGATCCCCCTGGGGCAGTACTTCGTAGATGTTTCCGAGTGCGTTCGTGAGCTTATTTTGCTTCAGGAACCCCAAGCACCCGTGAAAAATCCTGACGAAGATTTTATCTTTGTAACAAACAACAATCCAGCCGAGGATGACGCTGGCGAAAAGCCGACGGACCCCCGCTGGGATAAACTCAAGGCCCTGAAGGACAAAATGTCCAAGGGTAACTAGACTAATAGGAGTTAAAAATGGCAGTACCTAAAAGAAAAACTTCCACCGCTCGTCGTGACAAGCGTCGTACCCACTGGAAGATGGAAGTGCCCGCTATGGCTACTTGCGATCATTGCGGTTCCGTGAAGCGCCCGCACCGCGTGTGCCCGGTTTGCGGTTTCTACAATGGTGTCGAAGTTGTCGACATGAAGGCCGAAGCCTAATTTTAAGACTATATTAAGGTAAGTTCCGGTGTATCCGGGACTTACCTTTTTTGTTTAAGACCGCAAGGTCAAAAAGTTTTTTGGAGTATAAGGAAGTCTACCATGATTAAAGTAGCTTTGGATGCCCTGGGCGGCGACTTTGCCCCCGACGTAGTGATTGACGGCGCCATCAACGCTGCCAAGAAGGATGCTGATCTGCATATCGTTTTGTGCGGACCTGAGGCCGAGGTCAAGGCTGGTCTTGAGAAGCGCGGCTACACTGGCACCGGTATTTCCGTGGTAGATGCACCGGATCCGGTTGCCATGGACGAACATCCTGTCATGGTTCTCAAGAAGAAGCCCCACTCAGGCCTGGTGACCTGTGTTGCCCTCCAGAAGGTGGGCAAGGTAGACGCTTCCGTCAGTGCTGGTAACTCCGGCGCCATGATGGCCAGCTGCCTTATGCTCCTCGGTAAGACTACCGAAAAGTTTGGCCGTCCGCCTATCGGCTGCGTAATCCCCACCGCCGAAAAGCCCATCGTCCTTGTTGACGCTGGCGCTAACGTAGACGAACGCGCTTCTGTGCTTGTAGACTTTGCTATTGCAGGTTCTGCATTTGCAGAAACTTACTTCGGTCGCGAAAAGCCGAAGGTCGGTCTCGTGAACATGGGCGAAGAAGAACACAAGGGCCCCGCAGTTTGCCAGGAAGCCTACCAGCTCCTGAAGAACGCTCCCGTAAACTTCATCGGCAACATCGAAGGTGAAGACCTGATCATGGGCAAGGCCGACGTGGCTGTTACCTCTGGCTTTACAGGTAACGTAATTCTCAAGATGATCGAAGGCTTCTACGAAATGCACCACAAGATGTTCGGCAACATCGATTCCGAAGCTGGCCGCAAGTTCGACGAAATGTGGGACTACCGCATGACCGGTGGCGCCTTGCTCCTGGGTCTCAACGGTACCGGCATTATCGCTCACGGCCGTTCCGACGCTCTGGCTATCGAAAAGGCTGTTGAAGTTGCCGCCAAGTACGCCCGCCTCGGCGTGGCCAAGGCTGTGAACGCTCGTTTGTCTGAAATCAAGGACGACGCTACCGCTGCAGCAGCTGCGGAAGCTCCTCAGGCTTAATTATCCTGAGCGCCTGAACGACAAACGTGTCATCCTGAGCGGAACGAAGTGAAGCGAAGGATCCAGTGACGAACGAAAAAAGACAGGACTGAAATCCTGTCTTTTTTTACGAATTCAATTTTACCCTCGATACGCCTTTTGCGTATCGTTATAGATTAAACTTGGGAATGGGAGCCCTCTATGGAGGGTTCCCTAGATTATTTTTTGGGGAGATCCCGGACTAAATCCGGGATGACAATAGGAGATTTTAAGGGGTTATTCCACCTTTACACAACGGACGGAAACACCATAGGTTTTTACGTCTCTGCCTTTTCCTGTAGGAGAATGATCCGTTGTTGAAACATATTCATAAAGGGCTTTGGTTGCATCTTCAGAATATTCCGTGGGATAATACCATGACACGAATTCTTTCAATTTATTAAAAGCTCCATTTTTTCTAATACCAGCTCCGGTAAGCGAAAGTCCCGTATAATTTGTACCTGAGAATCCATAAGTAGAACGAGTTCCCTTGATTCCGTCTTTGTTAGTCTTGGCGTGCCAAGCGATGTAGAA
>NZ_QGDU01000018.1 GCF_003149045.1 Fibrobacter sp. UWR4
AGTCTTGGTCCCGTAATCACGTTCATAAAATTGACTTCCTTGAATTTCTTCTAAGGTCCGTCACTAAGCACATCTCCGATTCCTTCAAACTGCTCGGCTGTTTCTCGAACTGCCGTTCCGACCGGTTCGCTTTCGTTTCTTTCGTTTCGGCTCTCTCGTTCGGAGGTGAGGCCAATTATAGAATTTTCGGGAGGAATGTCAAGGCATTTTCTCAAAAAAATTTCACTTTTTTTCACTTTTTCCGCAAAGAACTAAATTTACTCACTATAAAGCACATCTTATCAACATTCAATCCACAACTTTCTTTCTGCAGCCAGCCATATATTTTTCAAATAGCCGAGATTTTACTTCCCGCTTCGATTAAAAATTCGACTTTTTATCCTCTCCGCCAGGGATTTTAAGGCCTTTTTCTCGATTTTTCTGGTTTTCTCACGGGAGAAGCCGCATTTTTCTCCAATTTGCTCCAGAGATGGTCGTTTTTCCTGACCATAATGAAGCTGAAGGACCTTGCGGGAGTCTTCGTCCAGGTTATTGACGCACTGATTCAGGAAACGAATGGTTTCCCGATGGGCAAAATGTTGTTCTGGATTTTCTCGGTTGTCAGGAATCTCCAGGTCACAGACAAAATTCGGATTGCGCGATGCTGTATTGGAAAGGGTAAGTGTAGACGATTCCAGATCGTGCAACGTGCGGCGACGTTTCGCAAGACTGTCGGGAATGCGAACAACTTCACTATGGCATTCCACGCATTGACTCAAGTACTTCTGAATCCAGGGGCGAGCGTAGGCATCGAAGGGTACGCCACGATCCACCTCGTAACTATCGAGAGCACGCAGCATTCCCTTGGCTCCTTCCTGAATCAAGTCCGAAGAATCCTGATTGTGATGACCATATTTTCTCGCCATGCTTTTCACTAGAGGCATATACCGAGCGGCGATTACGTTACGAACGGATTCCCACTCGCTATAGGTTTTCTGCAGCTGACTCCACCAGCCATGACTAAGACCATGTTTCGCACAGGCTTCGTAAGTGAGGCTACGGACATTCCAGAGAAAGTCAAGCATCTGACGGTTCGTCCGGAACGATAATTGTGATCCGTCATCAACATTGTCTAGGCGGCAAAATACAGCTCCTAGATTAAAGATTTCACTACGCAGGCTAACCAGCCGTTCAAAAGATACACTCCGACCCATACTCCTAATATGGCAAAAACCTCCTGCCGATGGCAAGAGGTATTTTGTATAAAATAGTTGCTTTAATCCCCATTTCATAAAATAAGGTTACTAAACAAGTTTGCTAAAGCTCTTTAGTAACCTACTTTACAAACAAAGTAAATATAGAATTTAATTTTTTTGATAAACAAGGTTACCAAAATACACCCATAGGGAACTTTAGTAACCCGATTCTTAAAAAATATAGAAAGCTTACTGCACGGCCCTTACATCACCTGTAATTGATTTCGCAAAATCTTTTTCCAGAGAGTCCATTTCATTTTTCAAATTTTCCGATGCAACTTTGTTCAGGGAATCAAGTTCAGCTTTCATTTCGGGACTTATTTCGGGACTTTCAATTTTCATGGCCTTCTGAAGACCTTGAGTCGATCTTATTAGGGAATCTGCAGAGAGAACGGCTCGCGGCCTTTTCGTGAGTAAACGCCCTGTCGTCTCCGCCTTCATAATCGTCTTGAAATCGAGAATCCAGATTTCGGTGTCGGAACCTGCACGGACAGGAGGGCCCCAGGAATCTACACCGGAACTGACCAGCCAATGAGTTTCGCTTAAAGTACCTTCGCCATAAGCCAAAGGCCAAATCCATTTGATGAGAATGTTGCCCGGGAAGAATTGTCCATCGTGAGTGTGGCCGGAAAGAGCGAAGTCCGGACGGGACTTGCCATATTCATCTTCGATGCCCTTGGGCTGGTGGTCCAGAAGAATCCAGGGGACGTCATGTTCCTTGTTGGTCAAGCTTTCTGCCATAGGGCTACCCACCGCAAGTTCTTCCAGAGTTTTGCGAGGTTCGTTGAAGACGCGGGCCTTCTGGAAATCCCGACGTCCCGTAAAGCAGGCCGTCGGCTTTCTTGCCGGGAGACAGGCGGTAGAATCGTCCAGAACAATCCAGCCATTCCTGCGGAGGAAACCTGCTGGATCGGAACCGGAACGTTCCATGTACACTTCATGATTTCCCTCGATGGCAACTGCGGCAATCCTTGCAGTGGAGGCAAGCTTTTGAATCAGAGGGTCATAACCTTCTGCCGTCAGGACGGAATCATGAACGTCGGCGAAGTCACCTCCAAAAAGAATGAAGTCCGGCTTGATGGAATCGCACTGGGCGATAAGGCGTTCCAGCTTTTCCTTCTTGAAAAGCGGGTCAATGTGAAGATCGCTGAAGAACACCGCCTTGAAATTACGGAAACTGCTGGGAGCTACAAAACTTGGATGGAGCGTCACGGGAACTTCCAAAGTGCGGGTCTTGTAATCGTAGTGATTGGGAATGCCATAGGCGAGAAGACCTGCGGTCAACAGGACGGTAGCGGCAAGGATCGCACGGGAGCCGTTGCGGAAAAAATTCGTCCTGTATTGAGGGTGGCCTTTTTTCGCCCGAAGCTTCTTCCAGACGAAACGAACGCCAAAGAACAGGTCCCACAGAAGATACATCCAGAGAGCCTGACATAGCCAGATAACCATGAAGCATTGCACTGCTGCAAAAATTTGGGAATTGCTTCTAGCCAAAAAGAAACTGGCAAAAGTCAAAATGATGGGAAGTCCTGCAATCAACACACCCTTATTGCCTGTAGCAACTTTGCGGATGTTTAAGTACAGAACTAGAACAGCGGTAATGGGAAAAATCAAGAAAAACATTGTTTTCTTAATTTACTAAAATTTTTTGAAATGTTATACGCACTGACTGCAATATTGGTCGCCTTGATTGTTTATGGAATCGTTCGTGGGCATAGCCTGCGAGAAATTTCAGGAATGGCATGGTCCGGCGTTGGAGTGGCAAAGAACATTTTTATCGTCATGCTAATGGTAGGCGTCATGACTGCCCTATGGCGAGCCTCGGGTACAGTCGCCTATATTGTGAGCGTGACCTCGGGGGCATTGCAACCTGCATTTTTTCTCCCTGCGGCATTCGTGCTGAACTCCCTACTTTCCGCCCTGACGGGAACGTCTGTAGGAACTGCGGCTACCATGGGTTCTATCTGCATGAGCGTAGGATGTGCCATGGGAATCTCTCCGGCGGTATGTGGCGGTGCAATTCTCTCGGGAGCCTTTTTCGGAGATCGCTGTTCTCCCGTTTCCACAAGCGCTCTTTTGGTAGCACAGGTGACGGGAACGAACATCTATGACAATATCCGCGGGATGATCCGTACCTGCATTTTGCCTTTCGTCTTATCTCTTGGAATTTTTGCAGGAACAGGCTACTTGATGGAAAGTGCCTCTACCGCAACAAACGTGACGGATATTTTCAGCCAGTTCTACAATCTTCACTGGACATTACTTTTCCCTGCAGCAACCATTTTGATTCTCGCCTGCCTAAGGGTAAACATTAAGCTGAACATGGCCATCAGCATTTTACTATCTGCGATTCTGGCGTGGAGCATGCAAGGGATGGCTCCTGAAAAGATTTGCGAAACCATGATTTTTGGTTATTCCGCTCCTGAAGACATATCAGAAATGCTCTCGGGCGGTGGGCTTTTAGGAATGCTGAAAATGTGCGGGACTATCCTCATTTCCTTGACCTTTGTAGGACTTATCAAAGGCACTGGCATTCTTGAAAAAGTGAAAGTACTCATTTCCCGACTGAGCCACAGAATTTCCCCCTTCGGCTGCACGCTGTTCACAGCCATTCTTACTAGTATGACCAGCTGCAATCAAACCATGAGTATTGTACTCACTAACGAGATGTGCGAAAGTGTAGTAACCGACAAAAATAAAAGAGCCCTCTTTATAGAGAACTCTTCTGTAGTCGTAGCGGGAATTATTCCCTGGAGCATGGCAAGCCTTGTTCCTCTGGGAGCAATGGGCGCACCCACCAGTAGCGTACTGTTCGCAGCTTACCTGTATCTGATTTTCATTTTCCAGTGGATTACTGAAAAACGAAACTAGACTCCGTAACGATTGAAGGCATCGTTTTCATCTAGAATCTTGAAATTCACGATATACTGCTTCTTGGTGTTAGGATTGTTGTATTCCACCAGTTCAATCACCCACGCATTTTTTTCGCACTGGACCAAGAAACCGGTACGTTCCAATGTGCCGATAGTCTTGGAGCCCAACACCTGAAAATTAAACGGTTTACCATACTGACTGGACAAATTCTGGAAGACATTGGTGTACTGCATCTTCACATTTGCCACATTCACATTTCCGGCAATGAAGGGGCTGTTATCCAGAACAGCGTCAAAGGCTTCATTGAACTTTTCCACTTTCAGGAAGTCAACCATCTTCTTGACGCAATCGCTGGAATGGGGGCCAGCAAAAGCAAAAGAGCAGAGACAGAGAGATAAAAGAATAGATTTGATTTTCATAGTTCCTCCTTATTTTGCGTAAGCTTTAAAAATATCTTCTTCAGTGACGTAACGAATATCGCCAAAACGGTGCTTTCCGTCGTCGCCAACGTACTCATGAATTTCGAGCATCCATGCGGACTTTTCGCAGTTAATCTGGAAAACAATCTCTTCCATATTCTTGGCAAGGGTACGGGTACGCCATTTCGTGAAACCTAGAGGTTTTCCATGCTGGCGGGTAAATTCCTTCATCTTCCCAGCATAAAAAACAACTGCATTGTTCTTTGCCGCATCGGAATTTTCAAATGCATAAACATGATCCATCAAGGAAGATGTTGCATCCTCATACTTTTGTTTTTTTACAAAATCAACGAATTTTGCCATTTGCTTTTCAGCCAATTCCCCTGCGCAGGAAAATGCTGCAGCAAATAAAATGAAGTAAAGAATTTTTCTCATAAGACTCCTAACGTTTTCCATAATATATCAAAATTATTTGCTATTCAGGATGTAGTCCAGAAGACCATCGCAGCCTTCGTTCACATCACGCCAGGTAGCATCAAAATTTCCGGTATACCACGGGTCAGCCACATCGCCGGGGCGATTTGTCCAATCCATCATGAGAGAAATTTTCTTGCGGTCATGCTCAATGTTGGCAGATGTCGCAGTGACATCGCGGGAGGTTTCGTAAGCATAGTCTGCTGCACTGATATTCCAGCGGAGATTTCGTAGGTTGTTACGATCCATCAGGACGATGTAATCATAATAGTCATAATCCCGTTGAGTCATCTGACGGGCAGCGTGACCGCTGCAGTCAATACCTTTTGAGTTCAGCAGACGACGTGCAGGCGGATAAACCGGGTTGCCAATTTCTTCTGTGGAAGTGGCGGCAGAGGCGATTTCAAAATCCGCGGCAGTCAGACCGCAGCTCTTTCCGCTGGCGAGTTCTGTGCGGGCAGGTCCCGCGCAGCTCCTACCGGATGGGCCGAACATTTCTGCCACCTTGTGCTTCATGACGAATTCCGCCATAGGGCTTCTGCAGATGTTTCCGTGACACACAAAAAGAATCTTGACCATAACGTAAATTTAAAAATCGAAACTACAGTTCGATGGTTTCCTCATCGCTCTTGATGAAATTTTCAAGACGTTCCAGGACAAGGGCGGAATCCACACGGGCGTCTGCACGAAGGGAACATTCCCATATGACGGCAACCCGGATGCCCATCAGCGAAAGCTGGTGCTGCGTTTTTATATCTCGAACGATGTTGTTATCGAACTTATTATTCCAGAAATCGGAATTGGACTTGGGACGGCTGGTGAGCTTGCAGCCATGCTGATGCCAGAAGCAGCCGTTCACGAAAATAGCCACCCCATATCTCTGCACGAAAATATCCGGAGTACCGGGCAGATCTCGCCTGTGAAGGCGGTACCTAAATCCTGCGTGAAACAAGGACTTACGAACAATCACTTCCGGCTTCGTATTTTCCGAATGCACCGCCCCCATCATCTGGGAACGTGTCATAGGCTTTTTCTTTTTCACTCTTGCAGCCACTACATTTCCCGTTGATATTTCCAATAGTAGAACAGCGACCAGGCTGCCCAAAAAACGCACAGCACCATGCCCACATAGCCTATGGTATAGACCACACTTGCAATCGTATCGTACTTCAGCAACAAGCCTGTTTCTGACAAGATGAAATTCCAGTCATGAAAACCATAAGGGGCTTCCGCACCCGTGCCACCGCTAATAAGCATTAAACGCATGTGGAGAGCGTCATCAATGTAGGGAGCCACATCGATGAAATTTTCGAAGGCCCACCAAAGTCCCACAGAAGCACCCAACAAATCACGGGGCTTGATCCATAGTGCAAAACAAAAAACCATGGGCATGATAATCTGAAACAAGGATCCGCCGAGGGATGTGATAATTTCGTTCTTTAAGAAACCGAAAATGATATGGCCACTTTCGTGTACCGGCAAGTTCAGGCAGTGGAGATATTGCGCAATAGGAGCATCATACCCGCTGCGGAAAAGTTGCACCGTGAAGAAAATCATGGCAAGCCACAAAATGACGCGCAGGGTAAAGAACTGCTGACGCCCCAAAGGTCTCGGATAGAATAAAAACTGCAGGACTGCGGGCCAAGTATCAGAATCTCCGAGACGCATTTGCGAAAACCTGCTACGCTTTACCGTAACAAGATTCAATTGCACAGGATCCGTAGCTTTCTGCTTCATCACTAAAATAAAGATAAATCTTTTTTAATTTTTAGTTATGAAAGTTCAAGAACGTTTTTTAAAGTACGTCAGTTTTACAACCACCTCCGACGAAAATTCGGCAACCTGCCCCAGTACCGATTGCCAATTTGCGTTAGGAAAGTACCTTGCGCAGGAACTGGCAGAAATCGGTCTTCAGCAGGTGAAGATTGACGAGCACTGCTACGTGTACGGAATGCTTCCCGCAACCGCAGGCCACGAAGAGGATACGCCCATCGGTTTCATTAGCCACATGGATACTTCCCCGGATTTCTCCGGCGTAAATGTGAAGCCACAGATTATTGAAAATTACGAAGGCAACGATGTGGTTTTGGAAGGTGCAGGGCGCGACGAACAGGGGCTCGCCAAAATGGTGCTGAAAGTCGCAGACTTCCCCACTTTAAAAAATTTGAAGGGACGCACCCTCATCACCACCGACGGCACCACATTGCTGGGCGCCGACGACAAGGCGGGCATTACAGAAATCGTTACCGCCATGGAAGAGTTGGCAGAAACGGATCGCCACGCAGAAAGCCGCGGCTACGAGAATCTTTCTGGCCATGGCGACATCTGGGTTTGCTTTACGCCCGACGAAGAAATCGGCCGCGGCGCAGACCTTGTGGATTTGAACTACATGAAGGCAAAGTACGGCTACACTGTGGACGGCGGCTACGAAGGCGACATCGCTTACGAGAACTTCAACGCCTGCAGCGCCAAGTTTACCGTTCGCGGCAAGAGCGTGCATCCGGGCGAAGCCAAGGGCATCATGAAGAACGCAAGCCTCATGGCTACAGAAATCGCCATGGCCCTCCCCGCCGATGAAACTCCCGCCACTACCGAAGGCCACCAGGGTTTTTATCACCTGACAGACATGAAGGGCGATGTAGAAAACGCAACCCTCTGGTACATTGTCCGCGATCACGACAAGAAGCGCTTTGAAGAACGCCAGGAATTCTTGCGGAAAATTGCCGCGGAGTTCAACGAAAAATTCGGCGAGGGCTCGGTAACCCTCGAGCTAAAGCATTCCTACAGCAACATGCTGGAAGTCATCGAAAAGTGCCCCGAAGTTCTGGAACGCGCCCGCAATGCCATCGAAGCTGTTGGCGTTGAGCCCGTCAGCGAACCCGTCCGCGGCGGCACCGACGGAGCCAAGCTCAGTTTCATGGGGCTGCCCTGCCCGAACCTGGGTACCGGCGGCTACGGCTACCACGGTCCCTTTGAACACGTCACCGTGGAAGGCATGGAAGCTGTTGTGAAAATTATCAAGAAGATTGCATTGGGATAATCGCGAACTCTTCACTGGAAAACTACAGTCCAATGTCGTCCTTGAATTTCTGGGTGAAGATATCCTGAATCATTCTGTATGGAACGATTACAGAGACTCTGCCATCGGCATGGCATGTGCCAGGCAGCGCCCATGTGTCAAACACGAACTTTACCCCTGAAAGAGTCAAGGCGGGAGTAAAATTGCCTTGGAACTGGTTTGCGGTGGCTTCACGGACTGCATCGCGATCTATTTCACGCTTATTCGTTCCTCGCAAATAGAAATTATAGATTACGTTATCTGCAATCATTTCAACCAGTTTTTCTCTAAAGCCGGGAACAAAAACAGCGGTGTCCACTACATAGGGTTCATCTACTCTGACAATAGTATAATATTCTTCACCAGGTCCACCATTGCCACCACAGCGGGAGTCAACGATTTTTTGAAATGACATCCATCGTAAAGCCTTTGCGGTGGGCATGGCGTAAAAATATCCCGAGCACATCTCAACTTCATCGCGCCACTTTTTCCCGTATTCAGCTTTAGCCCGGGCCCACCAATCATGGGTCCTTTTTACCTCCCTGTTCATTATCTTTTCCAATGCCTTTTGTATGGATTTTCGATTCACCTTCTTAGGCGCATCCTCCCCGAAAAACATGGAAAACACAAGTCTGTCAAACTTGGAATCTTCCAACAAATCTTGTGGATAGATGAGAGGATAAACCAACTGGTAATTTCCCCAAAAAGAGGAATCCTTATATGATGCGTGGAAGTTTTCAGAAAACATCATCCACGATTCAAAACTGCGCATAAGCGCCGAGGAATCATTAAAGTACTGAGATTTTGATTCCGGTTCATTGGCTGTCGCAAATTCTGTTGCTGATTTTATCGTTGCGGAGGAATCCACCAGCGCATGATCATCGGCGGAAACAGATAATCTAACACCCCAAAAACCTATTAAAATAGATACAAAAAATATGGTAAAGAATGTGACTAATTTTTTCTTGCTCATACTAAAATACCTCTATAGATGAAAAGTTCTGCAAACTAGTATATCACCAATAGTATATCGTCAGCTTTTTGAAATTTGTCAAATCAAAAATTCAACATTTTTATATTTGAAATTCCATGCGAATCCTTCAGATCAACAAGCTCTTCAATATGCTGGGAAATTTCCAGACGAATCATCGTGCTGGGATTCTTATCGCGGTCATCCTCTTTACGCTTCTCGCAGGTGCGGGAATTTTACGCTTCGAGTTTTCCTTTACCAATGACGGCTGGTTCCTTGAGGGGGACGCCGCAAAAGTCAACGCAGAAAAGTTCCGTAAGCACTTCGGGAACGACGCCAGCGTGGTTATGCTGGTCACCGCGCCAAGCGTCCGCGACTCCGCCATCATGGAAATGCGGGACACCCTCTCCCGCTACATGCTCTCGAACATCCCGTTTGCAAAAGAAATCCACACCATCGAAAATTCCAAAGGTACCGAAGCCCTCCTCCACCTGAGTCTGGAACGCTACAGCGACCCTGCGAATGACGCTGCAAAAATCGGCCGCGCCGTAGCCGACCTTTTGGAACGTCCCGAGTTTCAATCTGATCGCTGGGACTTGAATGCCGGCGGCGAGCCCTATCTTGAAGTTTCGAAAAACGATTCCTCCATGCCTCAGGCCGCACGCTCCGTTGTCATCGGTGTGTTCATCATGATTTTCTGCCTGGCGTTCTTTACCCGTAACAAGTACGGCGTCATGATTCCCTTCATGGCCACCGCCTTCGCCATGGCATCCGTTTTCGGCATTTGCGGTTGGCTGGGCGTCAAGCCCAACTTTACCTTGTTCACATTACCCATGATGCTTGGCATGGCTTTAAGCGTTGGCTACTCCATCCATTACATCAACAGTTTCAAGCAGGCCTACCAACGACTGAACGATCGCAAGCCCGCTCTCGTCGAAGCTGTCACGGAAACGGGCTGGCCCATTTTCTTTACAGTGATGACTACCGTTGCCTCCATGCTTTCCTTCCTGTTCGTGGATATGCCGGTGCTGAAAATCGTAGGGTCTATTTGCGCCGCCATGGTTTTCGCCGTTTACCTATACGTGATTATTCTGGTGCCGATCCTTTATAGCTACGGTCCCCAAAGCCGCAAGACGCCGAAGCCCCGCGACGAACGCCTTGAAAATTTCCTGGAAAAGCTCGGCACCAAGGCTCTGAATTTCAAGTTCCCCATCGTCCTCATTTCCATCGTCATTGCAGTGGTCAGCGCCATCGGCTGCAAAGATCTTAAAGTGAACATGGATTATGTGGAAATGTTCGGCACCAAGTTGCCCTTCGTGGAACGCCTCGTGAAGCTTATGAATTCCGAACTGGCCAACGTCTATTCCTACAACATCATGGTGGACACCGGCGAGCCCGACGCCTTCAAGAATCCAGAAAACATGCTGGCCATGGATAGCGCTTCCGCAGACCTTTCCAGCCTTCCGCTGACAAAGATTTCCGAAGGCAAGGCCCGCGTCATGATTGGTGGCGTCACCGATGATTTCAGCATGGCCTACATTCATGTGGAACTGAAGGAATGGAATTCCAAGCAGGTGGACATCGACATCGATAGCGCACAAACTCTAGTCCGCAAATACTTCCCCAAGGCTGACGTTGGTGTAGAAGGTTATGCCGTGGAACAGTCCTCCATGAACAACAAACTGGTGGAAGGTGAAATCAAATCCGTGTGCATTTCCTTCGTGGTAATTGCGCTGCTTTTGATTGCCTCTTTCATGAGCATCAAAACAGGTCTTATCGGCATGATTCCCAACGTGGCTCCCATCCTCGTAATTGGCGGAGTCATGGGTGCCTGCGCCTTCAGCATGGACATGATGACCATGATGGTGATCCCCATGGCTATAGGCATTGCGGTGGACGACACCATCCATTTCGTGAACCATTCCAAACTCTGCTTTGAACGATGCGGCAACTACCGCGAATCCATTCTCGCCACCTTCAGAGACGTGGGCAAGAGCATGGTCAGCACCACCATCATTCTCTGCATGATGTTCCTCGCCTACATGGTCAGCCCCGTCACCATCTTCTTCAGAGTGGGCCTCATGGCAACCATCGGACTTGTCACCGCATTGGTGGCCGACTTCACCATCACACCAGTGCTGATTATGCTGACGAAACCGTTTGGAAAGGAAACTGCAAAATGAAAACTCTCGTCCTCTACATTCACGGAAAGGGCGGGAACATCGCAGAGGCAGAACATTACAAGCCTCTGTTTCCTGATTGTGAAGTCATGGGTTTTGATTACAAGGCAGAAACTCCTTGGGCTGCCAAGGACGAATTTATCAAATTCTTTGATTCCGTCTCCACAGGCTTTGATCAAGTCTATCTCATCGCTAACAGCATCGGCGCTTACTTTTCAATGACGTCTCTTGGCTCAGCCAATATCGCCAAGGCCTATTTCATTTCACCTATGGTGAATATGGAAAAGCTGATTTGCGATATGATGATGTGGGCTGGCGTTTCAGAAAATGAACTCCGCGAAAAGAAGAACATCGCAACGAATTTCGGAGAAACCCTTTCCTGGGAATACTTGAGCTACGTTCGCGAAAATCCCATCCAGTGGAATGTTCCCACCAAGATTCTTTACGGCTCCAAGGACAATCTTGTCTCCTTAGAAACCATCACCAAGTTTGCTAATAAAATCAATGCGCCTCTCACCGTTATGGAAGGCGGTGAGCATTGGTTCCACACCGACGAGCAAATGAAATTCTTAGATGAATGGATAAAGAACGGCAAATCATTTGCTTAGGATCATCCATGTTTTTTTATTCAACAAAAAATCATTTCCATTCAATGGAAATCTTTCTTTTCTTTGCAGCACAATCTGTCAGGTAAGAATCAATTAAAGTCTGATAAGGAATTCCCTGCTCCTTGGACATTTTCTTGAAATACTCAATAGTAGACGCATTCAAACGAATGGTAATCTGTTTTTTCAAGGCTGCAGCATAAGGATTCCTTACTGCCTTCATTTTTTCAAAGTCATATTCTTTTTTCATGGTTCATCTCCTTTGCGAGCATTCCAATAATATTGAAATTCCTTCTTTGTCGCTTTTCGAGCACTAATTATTCGATTTACAATTACGTCATTGTCAGCAATAACCCGTTCTGTGTAAACCACAACCAAAGTTCTCAACTCAGAAGATAGACCAATAAGAATTGAACGATCTTCATCTCTAGAATGCTCTACGTCAAAGAAAACTCTCGCATGTTCATCTTCAAAGCAGCTCTTTGCCTCTTCAAACGAAATGCCGTGTTTCTTTTGATTTATACCATTCTTTTTTTCGTCCCACTCGAAATCTATTTCCATAATAGACCTCGCTGTATAACTACAATATAATTACATTTTAATTTTAGAGCAAGCTCACAAGATAAAAAAGCCATAGCATATATCTCCTTTATGATGACCAGCCTATTTCCCTAAGGAACAGAATCAATTATTTCACCCTCTATTCTCAAATTTCTCCTGGATTTGCTTGACTTCGGGAATCCGCTGCTTACGGGCTACCGCCAGGACCTTCTCCTTGTCGGAGCTGAGGAGTAGACGCTCGTAAAGCTGCGAGTGAATCTGGCGTTCAAGTTCACGGCTAGTCCACGCATTGTTGATGGCCTCCAGCTCATAATACTCGCGCTTGTCTGGATCTTCTATCTGAATTAGATCGCGATATTGAGTCCAGTTCAATTGTGAACGCACTGCGTTCACAATTGGATAAAGGGTGTAAAACTTGCGACAAAAAGCCAATTGACGATACGAAAATCCACGCTGCGAACAGCGTTCTGACGGGACTGCTCAATAATTCCTCGAATTTCCTGGACAAACTTTTCGTTGACACGCGAAAACACGGCATCGCTGCCGGATACTCCATTCCTTATTTTCATGAGAGATGTTGAGGGAACCCCTTTGTTCCCAGCTCTACGTGCACAGTCAAGAGGCTCGCCTCCTCTCTCAGGTTCTGCGGAGATGTCCAATGCGACACGCTCCCACGACTTGCAGCAGAGAATTTATGATGCCCTACGTATAGGGATTAGCAATGTGCAAAATATAATCTATGCGTAAATCATTTGCAAGACACTGTCGTTATGCAGTCAACGATGCAATTGCGAACACACTGTATTCGCAATCAGTGAATTTGTTATATTCCTAAAAAACTGTAGGCTTAAATGAAATTCATTCTTTTTCTTATTGCACTAGCCTTGATTGCTTGCTCAAATTCAGGTATTCGAAAATACCCGAATGGTCAATTAGTACAGCAGGGTTTCAGAGAAAATGGTGTGGAAGGCGTTGATAAATTTTACCCATCCGGCGCCCTTATGGAGCACAATGAATTTCATGGGGCAGACCGTAGCAACTCAACTATCACTACCTACTACGAAAATGGTTCTATGGAATGCAAGGGTTCTTTCGCGAAGGGAATCCAACAAGGCGACTTTCTCTGCTATTTCCCATCGGGAGCATTGCACGTTTCTGTTAGTGAAGACGGTCATGTAAAGCAATTCTACGAATCAGGCATTCTACTTCAAGAATACTTTATAGAAAATGGCAAAGTGGAAGGAGACTTCATCAGCAATTATCCGGATGGTAGGTTACAATACAGATGCAAGTACAAAAATGACCACGAAATTTCCCGTGAGACTTTTTACAAAGATGGTCAGGTAAAAACCGAGTCAAAAGAAAGTAACGGCAGCAATCCGAATAATCAAAAGACAAGGCCAAATATTCATGTAAGCTACTCATTTCATTCTAATGGGATGCTGGCTCGAAAGGCAATTTTTATTGCAGGACGTTCCGTAGGAAAGGAGTTCAGTTATTCAACTGATGGTAAAATAAATGCCGAAAGGATTTTTGCCTTTAGTGTCCAACAAGGGTTTCAACGAGAATACTATCGCAATGGAAATCTTAGAAATGATTTTGTCATTTACCTTTCGGAATCAGGCAACCACTATGATACCTACTACCATAAATTATTTGACGAAGATGGAAATCTTAAATACTACAAGGATTCCTTGACCGAAAAATTTTTCTATGAAAACGGAAACCTAAAATCGCTAAAAGATTCCACAGGAGAATATTCATATAACGAGGATGGATCGCTAAAAAAAGAAATCGTAAATGGAATTGTACATTGGATAGACAGGGATTGGAACGATTCCTCCAAAATATGCGAATCCTGGAAAGACTCCCTGAACAACGAATACAAAGGCAAATGCACCAATGCAAAAGGCGCTATCATAAGCGAATTCTTTGAAAAAGGAAGAATCGATAACGCGACGGTACCCATTCAGAAAAAAAGAATCTATTCCGATAATGGCATCCTAATTTTTAGTTCTGAAAAACAAGATAGTCTGGTAAAGGAAACAGACTTTTACGAAAGCGGTAAACTTTGGATTCAAAAGGAATACTACCTAGAAGGATACAGGCGCAAACTGATTTACTTCAAGGAATATTCCGAAGATGAAATCACAATTCGCGATTACCAGGTTATCGAGGTAGACGGGGTGCGCAAGGCCATTTGTCACTTCAAGGACTTTGAGGGAAATGATGTTGAAGTTCCTCCACGTCGTCGTAACAGACCTTTTAGTATGCAGGACGAAGTGAATGGCTGCATTCGCAAGGAAAGACCGAAGTACGAATACGTGGACAAGTGCGAAGTTTATTAGGAAACATTAAAATGCAATGAAGCTACCGGGAAATTCTCGGTAGCTTTTTTACATCCGATGCTAGATCCTCGCCTGCGCGAGGATGACACAACGGGGCAAGGACTTTGCGAGTACTATCCCAACTGTCCGGGAAGTACTTTCTTTTCCTTGGGCGGGAACTGCTTATCGAATTCATCGGCGTCGGCTTCGTTCACGAAGTACGCTTCCGGATCGCGATAGCTTCCGCGGATGCCGTCCAGAAAACCGGGCGTCAATTCCTTGATGAGGAAGTAAGGCGCGTCTCCATCGGGGTCGTCTGCGTAGCGGATGCCTTTGGATGTTGCAGTCACAAAACCGCACTTGCCGTAGAACTGGATGTTACCGCACATGGCGATACATCCGGCACCCATTTGGCGGGCACGTTCCAGGGCGTAGTCCAACAGCATCTTGCCAAGGCCCTTGCGTTGCATATCCGGACGAACGCTGATTGGGCCGAACGTCATCATACGCAAATGCTCACCAGTGTCCACCAGAATTTCGCTCCAAGCAAACATCACATGGGCGAGAATTTCACCGTCTTTCTCCAGCACCAGGCTCAACTCCGGAATAAATCCAGGGTTACTCCTGTAGCAGTGCAGCACGTAATGCTCAAGACATCCGGGACGATAAACGTTCCAGAAAGCCTCGCGGGTTAAATTTTCGACAGCAGAGAAATCGGCAGGTTGTTCCTGTCGGATAGTATATTCAGAATTAATAGACATTGTTTATTTCCTTTTTTAGTGTGAAAGGATACGAGTCACGCCACCCGGCGCAACCCGCATTAAACAATGTCCCAGTTTTGGGTTCGACCGAAGTCGAAATTATGGATTAAGAACATCCAACTCCGTAATAAAGGTTCGGTTATAATATACTCATTTTTCAAGGGAGTGGTCACAATCCTGCCGTAATTTCTACATTATTCATAAACACAATCGGCAACTTCCAAGGCGCCACGAGAGGATTTTATGCAGACTAAGGAATTCAGAACCAGTGGCACCTGCGCCAAGCTCAGCTTCATGGGACTCCCCTGCCCCAACCTGGGTACCGGTGGCTACGGCTATCACGGCCCCTTCGAACACGTAACCGTCGAAGCCATGGAATCCGTGGTGAAAATCATCAAGAATATCGCATTGGATTAATAGCAAATTGACGGAAACTGTTGGTGGGATAATTTAGTGAATATGAAAAATTGTCTAGGCACCTGGATTTTGCTGGTTACTTTTTTGATTGCACTGTCCGCTTGTGGTGATGAAAAAAGTACCGCAGTTGAACCTGATGATTTTTTGGAAAGTTCTTCCAGCATTTCCGAAGTATTGTCATCCTCTGAAAAGACTCCGGAAAGTTCATCCTCTCAAATCAAATCGTCTTCATCTAGTAGCAAAGTGCAGGAAGAATCTTCATCAAGTGAAAAAGACATTGTTGAAGATGTTTTATCATCATCTAGTGCACTGGTGTGGACCAACGATTCTATTCAAACAGCCTTAACGGAAATAGGCGGCGAGTGCGAAGATTGGGGTATTGCAAAATATCGAATGTGGATGGATGAATACAAAACTTTCTACACCTGTTATAAAGGAGTTTGGTATGTGGGAAGTCTTGAAATAGACAAGTATCCTTGGGATATACCTAATGAATCATGGTTTAGTCCTAAGATAGAGTATGGACAGATGACGGACAGTCGTGATGGTCAAGTTTATAAAACCGTTGTAGTTGGCAATCAGACTTGGATGGCAGAAAACTTACGCTACGCCGATAGTGTTGCAACACCCAGTCTCAAGGGAAATAATTGGTGTTTAAAAGGCGATTGGGAATCCTGCGATATTGTGGGGCGTTTTTACTCCTGGTCCGCAGCTGTAGATTCTGTCAAATTAGTGAATGAAAACGAAAAAGCCCTGGATTGCGGAATGGGAAAAACTTGTGGTCTTAACGGATATGTCAAGGGAATTTGTGATGAAGGGTGGCACTTGCCGACTCTTGAAGAACTGGAGGATTTTTTAGCTAGTGCAAAAGTCATCGGCGGCGGATCCTTTAATGACTTTAAAGCATTGAGGAGCTCTGTTGGTTGGGACTATTGCCGTGGCGATAAAATGAGCGGTACGTCTTTTGGAGATGAAACCAATACAAATACTTCGGGATTCTCTGCACTGCCTACGGGTTTTCGATTTAACGACGGTAATTATGAAGGCACAGGATGCGGCGCATACTATTGGGCTTCATCCGAGATGAGTGAAAACTACGCTGTAAGTCTGTATATAACCAGTACTTTCAATAGTGCAGGGCGTGATCTCAAGTCAACAAAAAGCTGGGGTCTAAATGTTCGATGCGTGAAGGATCATTAAAAAAGGTTACCCCCACATTGTGCCGGGGTAACCTGATTTTTATTAGCGCTATTTCATGCTATCAGAGCAGCTGTCCTGGCAGTACCTTCTTTTCCTTGGGCGGGAACTGCTTATCGAATTCATCGGCAGCGGCTTCATCTACGAAGTAGGCCTCCGGATCGCGATAGCTTCCGCGGATGCCGTCCAGAAAACCGGGCGTCAATTCCTTGATGAGGAAGTAAGGCGCGTCTCCGTCGGGGTCGTCTGCATAGCGGATGCCTTTGGATGCTGCAGCCACAAAACCGCACTTGCCGTAGAACTGGATATTACCGCACATGGCGATACATCCGGCACCCATTTCGCGGGCACGTTCCAAGGCATAGTCCAGCAGCATCTTGCCGAGGCCCTTGCGCTGCATGTCCGGACGGACGCTGATGGGCCCGAAAGTCATCATGCGCAAATGCTCACCAGTGTCCACCAAAATTTCGCTCCAAGCAAACATCACATGGGCGAGAATTTCGCGACGCGGTTCTACTCCAGCGGCAGTCCCACAATCGCCAGGACCTTCCAGCACCAGGCTCAACTCCGGAATAAATCCAGGGTTACTCCTGTAGCAGTGCAGCACGTAATGCTCAAGACATCCGGGACGATAAACGTTCCAGAAAGCCTCGCGGGTTAAATTTTCGACAGCAGAGAAATCGGCAGGTTGTTCCTGTCGGATAGTATATTCAGAATTAATAGACATTGTTTATTTCCTTTTTTAGTGTGAAAGGATACGAGTCACGCCACCCGGCGTAACCCGCACTAAACAATGTCCCAGTTTTGAGTTCGGCCAAAGCCGAAATTATGGATTAAGAACATCCAACTCCGTAATAAAGGTTCAGTTATAATATACTCATTTTTTGAAGGTGTGGTCACAATCATGCTGCAATTTCTACATTATTCATAAACACATTCGGCGACTTTCAAGGCGCCACGAGAGGCTTTTATGCAGACTAAGGAATTCAGAACCAGTGGCACCTGCGCACAGCTCATCACTTTCGATTACGAAAACGGCAAGATGTACAACCTGAAGTTTTTGGGTGGCTGCAACGGCAACCTGAAGGCCATCGGCAAGCTCTGCGAAGGCAAGGACATGAAGGAAATCGCCGACATCCTGGAAGGCAACACCTGCAACGGCAAGTCCACTTCCTGCGCAGACCAGCTGGCAAAGGCTCTTCGCGAAGTCATCTAGTAAAAGTTCGCACTCGTCCAAAGGCTTGAAATGACTATCAGCAAGGATCTCTGGAAATGGACCCGCGAGCCTGCCGAATTTAAAATCGACGACGACAGAATCGAAATCGTCACGGCGCCCCACACGGATCTTTGGCAAAGGACCTACTATCATTTCAGAAATGATAACGCCCCTGTCCTGCAGATCAACACCGCAGACAAGTTCTTTTCCTTTACCGTAAAAACGGAGTTTCACAGCAAGCGTCGTTTTGACCAGTGCGGAGTGGTAGTTTACCTTGATAGCGAAAACTGGCTCAAGGCATCCATCGAGTACGAGAACGAAAGATTCCAGCATTTGGGCAGCGTGGTCACAAACATGGGTTACTCGGACTGGGCCACTACAGAGGTCAGTGCAGATATCAAGTCCATGTGGTACCGCCTCAGCCGCCGTGAAGACGATTTCTGCATCGAATGCTCCGAAGACGGCGTTAGGTTCAGGCAGATGCGCATCTGCCACATGCATAAGGCTGTTGCAGAAATCCAATTCGGGATCTACGCCTGCAGCCCTGAGGATTCCTCCTTCAAGGCAATCTTTACGGATATGGTAAAAAGCGAATGCAAGTGGCTCCCCCACAATGGTCAGCAACCGGACAAGATTTAATTTTATGGGACGATTCCTTTAAAACATTGTATATTAAAACCGAAATTCATTTTTTGCGTTATCGCAAGGAGACATAAAAATGGCAAACAAGTACGCTGGTACCCAGACCGAAAAGAACCTCGAAGCTGCATTCGCAGGCGAATCCCAGGCCCGTAACAAGTACACCTACTTTGCATCCAAGGCAAAGAAGGACGGTTTTGAACAGATCGCCGCAATGTTCCTGAAGACTGCAGAAAACGAAAAGGAACATGCCAAGATGTGGTTCAAGGAACTGAACGGCATCGGTGACACTGCAGAAAACCTGAAGGCCGCAGCCGACGGTGAAAACTACGAATGGACCGACATGTACGAAGAATTTGCAAAGACCGCCGAAGCCGAAGGCTTTGACGCCCTCGCAAAGAAGTTCCGCCTGGTAGGCGCCATCGAAAAGCATCACGAAGAACGTTACCGCGCACTCCTCAAGAACGTGGAAACTGCAGCTGTGTTCGAAAAGAGCGAAGTCAAGGTTTGGGAATGCCGCAACTGCGGTCATATCGTGGTCGGCACCAAGGCTCCCGAAGTCTGCCCCACCTGCGCTCATCCCCAGTCCTACTTCGAAGTCAACGCTGAGAATTACTAAGGTCGAGTGTCGCAGAAACAAGCTCGCTTGTTTCTATGACCGAGACCAGTAATTCGCCACGAAGTGGCAAAATTATTAGCAAGGCGAATGTCGCGACAATCGCGACTCCACCAAATTTAAAAGACCTGAGCAATCTCGCTCAGGCCTTTTTCAAAAAAAATATAGTTCTTTAAGGTTTACTTAAAGCCGAGACCGTCCAGAATGCGGTCCGCGATCAATTCGAAGCCTTGATCGTTAGGATGGGTAGCAGCGAAAGAATCCGTGATAATCCCCAATTCTCCAACGAAGTTCAGCTGCTTCGATTTAGGATTGTCGAAATGGTCCAGAATGAAGATAACCGTCTGGTATAGTTTGTCATCTTCCTTGAAGGCGACAAACAGAGTATCCTCACCATAGACACGATATTCTTCATAGCTAATACTTTGGGTACGGACATCCGGATATTGAATGATGTCTCCCACCTTAGCCTGATTTTCCCGTACGTTCAAGTCCGAGATATCGATCAACTGTACGCCATAATCCTCCGTCACCTCACGGAGGATTTTTTGTTTGCGGCTATTGGAATACCATTCCCCCACCCAGACTACCTTGGCGTTGGGAGCCTTGACACAGACCGTATCCATAATGGCGCCCACCGTCTTCTTCATACGGGTCACTTCCTCGCCAGTATCGATATTATCGCCCAATTGGATAATAACCAGATCATTGGAGTCAGAAAGGCTCGGCGAGATATTTTCCGAAATGGAAGCATACAGTTCATCATTACTCAGGGCATTTTCCGTATGCTTCGCCATCACCCGCCTACCTATGCAATCAGGGTTCAGACTACGAAAGGCAGAATCTATCCTGGAAAAATAATCCTTTGAGATTTCGCTGGCAGCAAGACCGAAACCCCCATTGCCAAGCAAGAGGGAATTTCCAAGAACGATATAATTCGAAGGAGGATTGGCACGATCGATGGTACGATCCCCACAAACCTTTGAAACGGGCTCCACAAAGTTCTGGCTAGATGAGTCATCCCCGCAAGCAACCAGCAACAGCAATAAAAGAACCGGCAATAATCTCTTATGATTCACACTCATTTTCCACCCATTCATTAATTTAACTCCAAATTCGGCGAGAACAAAGAAAAATATTTTTATATTTGTACACCCGAAGAAACATGCGAGAGTGGCGGAATTGGCAGACGCGCCAGACTTAGGATCTGGTACCTCGGTGTGTGGGTTCGACTCCCACCCCTCGCACGAAAAAAGGCTTCCCAGGATTTGCTGGGAAGCTTTTTTTAATGCGATTACGGAATCTGACGCAGGAACTTAACGTTCCGCGATGGCCTGCATCCTGCGGGCGAATGTACGCATGCGGTCCAGGTCGTTTTGGTCGGGATGCTTCTCGGCATCGGCCCAGCGCTTCTTGCAGGATTCCAGATCCTCGCCCCGATGACCGGGAACTTTACCTTCCAGGCGACGCTTGATAAGGGCGGGGTTAACAGCAGCCTGACAGCTGAATGTTCCTAGGATGGCATTGTCGGGGCCAAGCAAAGCGCCGGCTCGGGCAAAAGCGGTTACCGTATGTTCGCTACCTTCATAGGCGCCATGAGTCTGGAACAGGGCCACCTTCTTTCCGGAAATTTTCGGGAGAAGGATTGCAGCCCTCTGGTCGGGTGCGCCACGGCGCAGCCAGTAACCCATCAGGATGCAATCGTACTTGGACAACTTGGATGCAATTTCGCCAATCTTGCTTTCTTCCGCAACGGAAAGGGACTTGCACTTTCCATCGATACTGATGGAACCTTCTTCTTCAAGATATTCGGAAACCGCTTCCGTCTGATTTCTCGGTTCCAAACCAAGAATTTCATTTACGTTCAGAAGGTCTGCCCCTAAAGTTTCGGCAGCAACCTCAGCTAGCTTACGGGTATTTCCCGTAACCGAGGAATAACACACACACCATTTTACCATACTTTGAATTTTAGTAATATCTTGAGGGCAATTTCAACGATTTCTAAATTTTCTCCCACGTTTTTGATTTAGAACACAGTCATGCAATCCCTAATTACCGCACATATCTGTATTTTTCTTGCGGCAGCCAGCTGGGGCCTGATGGCACCCATCGGGAAAGACGCCATGATGCACGGCATTACGGGCCTGGACATGGTATTCTTCCGTGTGGCAGGGGCCGCAGTCAGCTTTTGGACTGCGTCCCTTGTACTGAAGGTTTTACGCAAGGAACCTAAGGCAAGGCCACCGAAAAAGGACATCCTGAAATTTGCAGGGGCAGGCCTTTTCGCCATCGTCTGCAACCAGTGCTGCTTTACCGTGGGGCTTTCCATTACCTCCCCCATCAACGCTTCCATCGTGGCTACAAGCCTCCCTATTTTCGCACTGATTTCCTCTGCCATCTTCCTGAAGGAAAGAATTACCCTCAAGAAAATTCTGGGCATTGGCCTTGGACTTTCTGGTGCCCTTATGCTAGTGCTGGGAAGCGTTTCTGCCAACAACGCCAAGGCGGGAAATATTGTGGGGGATTTACTTTGTATGACATCCCAGTGCAGTTTCGCAATTTACTTGGGACTATTCAAGAATCTCATTAGCAAGTATGATGTGATTACCTGCATGAAATGGATGTTCACGTTTTCCACCTTGATGGTGGCGCCCCTGACCTTAGGCGGTGTCACGGCCATTCCCTTTGCAGAGATCGCGCCCATGACCTGGGCGGAAACAGGCTTCGTTGTGTTTGGCGGAACCTTCATTGCCTACCTGCTCATGGCAAAAGCACAGAAGGCGTTGCGCCCTACGGTGGTGGCCATGTACAATTATGTTCAGCCCATTGTGTCTGCGGTTGTATCTGTCCTTGCAGGGCTTGCCTTGTTCGGATTCAGTCACGCCCTTGCCATCCTGCTGATCGTAGCGGGCGTGTACACGGTGAACAGCGCAAAAACGAAAACTTGATCCCTGCGGATTTTTTTTATTTTTTCGAATATGGAAAACGAACAGCTGGAACAGAGAATCGCTCTTTTTATTGACTGCGACAATGCAAGCGTCAAGGCCATTTATGGCATCATGGAAGAACTGGCCAAGTATGGTGAAACTGGTATTCGCCGCGCCTATGGCAACTGGACTGAAAAGAACCCCTGGGAAGAGGTTCTTCATGATTACGCTATTCAGCCTTTCCAGCAGTTCCCCTACACCAAGGGAAAGAACGCAACAGACATGGCAATGGCAATCGACGTGATGGACATTCTGTATTCCGAGGACATCGACATTTTCGCCATCGTCAGCAGCGATTCCGACTTTACGCCGCTAGCCATGAAGCTCCGCGCTAAATCCAAGATGGTCATCGGCTTCGGCGAAGAAAAGACTCCAAGCCCCTTCATTCACTCCTGCAATCTTTTTGTCTTTACAGATAAACTAGATGAAATGGGCGGCATGGATGACATCCCGGAAATGATCGAGCCCAAGGACGAAAAGAAGGACAAGAAGAAGCTCCGCAGCGATACCAAGCTCATGAATGCCATCCGTCAGGCTATTGCCGAATCCAAGGACGATGACGACTGGGCACTGGCCGCAAAGGTCTCCCAGCAGATCAGCCGCCGCACTTCCATGTCCCCCAAGAACTTCGGCTATTCCACCTGGCCCAAGCTGATTCACGCCACCGAATCTTTCGAAGAGCGCAAGAACGCCAAGGGTCATCAGGAATTCAAGCTGAAGGTAAAATCCAGTAAGTAACTATCTTCTGGAAACTTTCAGGCCCGCGCTTAAGGTGTAGGCGTTTTCATCAAACTCTCCCCCAGTGGAGCCTCCAAGCATAAAGGAGGTACCTACGCCCAGAAGCCAGTGGTTGGTCACGTACCATTCCTTTCCGGCTTCCAACTTAATGCCTAAACCACTCATGCTGATGCGGGAACTGAAATAATCGTCATCCCCCATCTTCAGCGAGGACGCGCCTATAGACACTCCGATAAAGGAGCCTCTCCAAAAAGAAGTGGAATCGAAATCGGGATAAACCGTAATACCCACAGAGACGAAGGCATAAGTCAAATCCACTTGTCCCTCCTTGTCCGTCTTATACCCATTGGAACGTTTTTTTACACGATGCCTATCCGCATCAATGAACGCCAAATCCACACCTACGTGAAAAGCCACGTTACTGGTGGTCATGCCGCCCACCTTAAAACCTCCACCAAAACCGCAGCCATCGGCATCGTCCGTAATATCATCATGATTCCAGTCCGAATAATCCGGATCCGAAGAGGCGCTATATCCAAGACACCTAAAATCGGCACTAAAATCAAGAAATAAATTTAAGTCCGGATACTGTCTCACTTGAGTCTTGGAAGAATCCTGGACTAAAGTGCTATCTGCATCCGCAAATGCAAAAGCCGCAAGGGCTAGCAGAACTATCAAAAATCTTTTCATATTTCCTCCTTATAAAATAATGTAGTAATAAACGGACGCAGAAACTTTCCGCCAGTAAACAAAAAAAATCTGCCAACTTCCCGACAGATTTTTAAACATTTGGATTGAATCGCTAAACTAAGCCAGTTTCGCCTTTACCAGCTTGATGAGATCCGCGAAGACTTCATCCGGAGTACGTTCGCCGTTAATGGCGGAAACGCAGTCACTGTAATCGCGGGCCGCAGCCAGATAGCCTTCACGAACCTTCTCAAAAAATTCAGCCTTCTCGCTTTCCAGGCGGTCGGGGGCTTCCCCACGTTTGGAGGTGCGCTCACGGCTGCATTTAACGCTAATGTCAATGACCACAGTCAGTTCCGGGAAGCAGTCACCACAGGTCAGTTCCGTAAGGCGCTGCACCTTGTCGGCACCAAGACCGCGGGCGTATCCCTGGTAGGCGAAAGTGCTCCACGCAAAGCGATCGGCGATGACCACCTTTCCAGCAGCAAGAGCGGGACGGATGATTTCGTGAATCACCTGGGCGCGTGCTGCGTTATACAGCAACAGCTCGGTGTCATTTCCCATGACGCCCTTGAAGGCAGGGTCCAGAAGGATGCCGCGAATCTGCTCGGAGATTTTTGCACCACCGGGTTCACGCAGACGCACTACCTGATAGCCTTCCGACTCAAGAGCGGACACCAGCATGTCGATCTGTGTCGACTTGCCGGAACCGTCAATACCTTCCAATGAAAAGAAACGCCTTGCAGTCTTCATAAGAGGTCGCTCAGTAGTTATAGAGACTAGAAATTAGAAACTAGAGGTTAGGGATTTGGTTGTAGGATCTAGGATTTAGCGGCTAGTGGTTAGAGATGTCGGGAATACTTCGTGAAGAAAAACAAAGATGTAATTATCTTGAACTCACAAACGCTTGCATCCTGCAGCACTAGACCCTAGAACCTAGCCCCTAGACCCTATTAATCTTCAGAATCGCCTTCACCCTTGCCGTGGCACTTCTTGTACTTGAGGCCGGAACCGCACCAGCACATGTCATTGCGGCCGATCTTGGGAGCGGACTGCTGGATGGCGCGGCGTGCGGCCTGGACCTTGGGATCCGTGAAGGTGCGACGTACGCGAGGTGCGCCTTCGGAAGATGCTTCGGCGGGAGCTTCGGCGGAGGATTCCGCCTGGGCAGCCTGGGCCTGCTGTTCCTCGCTAATGGCGTTGGATTCAGAAGAAGCGGCCTGGCCTGCGAGACCTGCAGCCTTTGCGCTTTCTTCTGCTGCGGGAGCCTGTTCGCCAGCGGCTTCGCGTGCGGCCTGTGCAGCCTTGGCAGCTTCGATTTCTTCCGGGGTGGGAAGCTTGATCTGGTCCGGAGAAACAGTCATACCGTTGGGCAGAGTGATGCGGATGTTCAGGATGCGCAGGGCGGTAAGAGTTGCAATCTTTTCCATGCAGCCTTCGAACATCTTGAAGCCTTCGCTCTTGTAAACCATCAGAGGATCCTTCTGGGCGTAACCGTGGAAGCGGATAGCGTCCTTCAGCTGGTCCATGGCATACAGATGTTCCTTCCAGACCTGGTCGATGGTCATGAGGAGGAAGCGACGTTCAATCTGACGGAAGTCCTGATCCGGAATGATCTTGGAGAGCTTGTCGTAACGGGCCTTGCACATGTCGATGATTTCCTGAAGGATGATTTCAGGAGTCTTGGTCACGGCGTCTTCGTTGGACAGGTTGTATTCCATGCTCATGGAGCGCTGCAGATCCGTATGGAGATCTTCCAGCTTCCATTCTTCCGGGAAGCTCTTGGCGGCGATGTACTGGGAAACCTTGATATCGCAAGCGTCTTCGATGCGGTTCATGATTTCTTCACGGATGTCTTCACCGTTCAGGATACGACGGCGCAGACCGTAAATCACCTTACGCTGTTCGTTCATCACGTTATCGTAGTCCAGCAAGTGCTTACGGATATCGAAGCTCTGACCTTCCACGCGGCGCTGTGCGCTACGGATGGAGCGGGAAACGATGGGATGAGTAATCACTTCGTCATCCTTCACGCCGAAACGGGTCATGAGGGACTTCACGTTGTTACCACCGAAGATACGCATCAGGTTGTCATCCAGGGACAGGAAGTACTGGCTGGAACCGTTATCGCCCTGACGGCCGGAACGACCGCGGAGCTGGTTATCGATACGGCGGGATTCGTGACGTTCAGTACCGAGCACATGGAGACCGCCCAGTTCGGTAACGCCTTCGCCCAGGGCAATATCGGTACCACGACCAGCCATGTTGGTAGCGATGGTCACCTTGCCCTTGTGGCCGGCGTACTGGATGATTTCAGCTTCACGGCCATGGTTCTTAGCATTCAGCACTTCGTGAGGAATGCCTTCCTTTTCCAGGAGGCCGTGGAGGTGTTCAGACTTTTCAATGGAAGCGGTACCAACCAGGAGGGGCTGACCCTTGGCGTGGCGTTCCTTAATTTCATTGACGATAGCCTTCCACTTTTCATCTTCGGTCTTGTACACCAGATCCTGCAGGTCCTGACGAACGCAGGGCTTGTTGGTGGGAATCACCCAGGTGTTCATGTTATAGATCTTGATGAATTCCGTTGCTTCCGTTTCGGCGGTACCGGTCATGCCGGACAGCTTGTTATACATGCGGAAGTAGTTCTGGAAGGTGATGGTAGCGAGAGTCTGGTTCTCGCGACGGATCTGCACATTTTCCTTGGCTTCGATAGCCTGGTGCATACCGTTGCTGTAACGGCGGCCTTCCATCAGACGGCCAGTGTTTTCGTCCACGATGATGATTTCGCCATCACGAACGATGTAGTCCACATCGCGAGTATAGATGTGCCATGCCTTGAGGGCCTGGTCAATGAAGTGAACCCAGTCAGCATGTTCGCCATAGAGGTTGGTGATCTGAAGGATTTCTTCGATATGGGCCACGCCCTTGGAGGTGAGCTGGATGACCTTGTCCTTTTCGTCCACGCCGAAGTCCTTGTTCTTCACAAGCTTCTTGGCGATTTCGTTTGCCTTGGCATACTTGTCAGTAGCGTCTTCGGCAGGACCGGAAATGATAAGCGGGGTACGTGCTTCGTCGATCAAGATGGAGTCCACTTCGTCAACGATACAGAAGTTCAGTTCGCGCTGCACCAGCTGACTCGGGTCAACAGCCATGTTGTCACGGAGGTAGTCGAAGCCGAATTCGTTGTTGGTACCGTAGGTCACGTCGGAGTTATAGCTTTCGCGACGCTGTGCAGGATCGAGGCCGTTTACGATCAGACCTACAGTGAGACCCAGGAACTTATAGACCATACCCATCTGCTTGGCGTCACGGCCAGCCAGGTAGTCGTTCACGGTCACCACATGGACACCCTTACCGGAAAGAGCATTCAGATAAACCGGGAGAGCTGCGGCAAGGGTCTTACCTTCACCCGTAGCCATTTCGGAGATAGCGCCTTCGTGAAGTACAAGGCCACCGATCATCTGGACATCGAAAGGCATCATACGGAAGGGCTTCACGGAGTTGGGATAAAGTTCACGTACCTTTGCGTAAACTGCAGCAGGCATGTAGACTTCCCATTCATTCTTGCCGGATTCCAGTTCGGCCTTGGCAGCGTCAGTATACTTCTGGAGGTCGCCCAGCTGGCTGAAATCGAAGTTGTTTTCCGGCTTGAAGATGTTGAAGATACCCAGACGGCGGTCGCAAGCTTCCTTACAGACTGCAAATGCTTCAACCTTGATATCGTCCAGAGTAGAACCGTTCTTCAGCTTTTCGCGGAGTTCGGCGCTCTTTGCTGCAAGGGCTGCGTCATCCAGGGATTCCAGGGATTCGCGAACCTTGTTGATTTCTGCAATCACCGGGCGTAGCTGCTTCACCTTACGTTCGTGGGGTGTACCGAAAACCTTATGCAAGACGGTATCAATAATGCTCATTTTGTTTCCTTTTTACGGCCGAAGGCAATGCCCGCGGTCTCTGTTAAATTTTTACGGGGATAAGATAGCAAATGATGTGCCAAGCTGGTTTTGTAACAAAGTGAAACAGGCACAATAAATAATACATCGCGGGCAAGGACTTCCGCAAACCAGGGAATTGACACTTTCGCCACCACGGAACGATAAAACAGGAAACACCGGGAGAGGAAACCCATATGCAAGAATACAGCTTCTTTTTCGACGAGGATATCCTAAGGGGCTTTTCAGCCCTGAGACTTGTGGAATGGTTCAGAATGTACCGCAACGTAAGACTGCAAATGATGGAAATCGTTTCCGCCGACATAGACAGCGGCGAGGCAACAAAGGCTAATTTCACAGCAGGACCAGGCTTTCCCAACTACCCCGACAGCGTCCTGCAGGGTGTTACCGGAATCCGCCTCGAGAGAAACAGGCTCAACGTCACCCTATGCGACCAGGACCTGCTAAAAGCCACAAGGCAACTCTGCAAGATCATGCAGGAGGCAAACTTTCACCACCGCTGTGTCATCAGGGGCCACGGACACAACGGGGACTGCACCTACGCCGTCCATTACAAAGACGCCACCTGCAACCGGGACAACGCCGAAAACCACCAAATTACAATTAAATTTTCGGACTCGCCGAAACCCATGGTAATAAAAATCTAGAACCTTCTCACCACGAGAATCTTGAAGGCGGCCACCAGCTTTTGTTCCCAATGGTGGTCGAACACCTCGGGCATGTATTCCATTTCCATCACCATATTCCAGGACCAGGTTTCGCCAATACTTCCCCAGGCCATCTTGGCGATCACTTCCGGGAGAAGCAGCGCCTCGCTGGCATCCTCGTCGCTACCGATGGCAATGCCCGCAATACCCCACAGGTTGATAAACATGCCGTTATCATAAACCCAACTGTAGGTGTATCCCAGATCCACCCAGGTGCTGTAGGTCTCACGGCTATGACTGTAGAAGGGAAGATACCCGCTATGATCCTTCGCCATGACGGACTGAAAGCGGCCACCCACAATCCAGCTGCCCGCCGACGTTTCCTGTTTCAGGTCCAGGAAATAGGCAGCCCGGGGAGTAAAGTACTCGTCGGCAGTGGCCATCCACAGAGCGGACAGATACATGTCACGCTGCCAGAGATCGACGAAAATGTATTCGGACTTGTCGCCATTTTCATCTATTTTTCCCCCAGCGGTAAATCCGCTATATCTACGATACTTTGTCTGTAACCACCAGTTGCCGGGGAAAAAATCCAGACCCGTTTCGAAGGCAACGGACTTGGAGCGGTCATGGCCTGTAGTGAAAGGCAGGGAATAGATAAAGTCGAAGTACAGATCCCTGTAGCCAAATCCAAGACCCACATCCACGGGGCGATTGGAACTCATGGCACCCTTGTTGAATTCGCTACTCCAGAAGGAGACGAAATTGTAGTTGCACAAAAATCGCAGGGGGAACTTTTTCTCGAATTCCGCGATAGCCCCAAAAGAAAGACTCGCCCCAATGGAAAGGGCAAAAATAAGGGCTGCTGAAAAACGGAAAAACATCAGGCCAAAACTAGAAAATTTATCTTTTCGCCAAAACGGGTATTCCATCATGTCTCTATTTTTCAGAAGTAAATCACCTGACCTGTCCAGGTCTATTTTCGCCCTTGGCTCAGCACTTGCAACGGCCGGCCTGACACTTTTCGCAATGGCCGCACCCCTGAAGGCCCAGACCTCCATGGAAGAACTGCGGGCCCATCCGGAATACACCGCCAGCAATTATCTTGTCTATCCAGAGCTGGACAAGAATGTCAAATATACCAAGGCGCCTGCAGGCTACAAGCCTTTCTATATCAGCCACTACGGACGTCACGGCAGTCGCTATCATCACAGCGCCGACGAGTACAACTACCTCTTCGAAACCCTCCGAAAGGCAGATTCCGCAAAGGCGCTCACCTTGGACGGCAAAAAAATCCTGGTTGCATCCCAGATCCTTGCGCTGAAGGCCGCCCCACGGGCAGGTGACCTGACTCAAGTAGGCGCCGCCCAGCACCAGGGAATTGCAAAGCGCATGGCAAGGAATTTCCCGGAACTTTTCAAGAGCAGAAAAATCAAGGGCAAGAAATTGAGACCCCATGTAGATGCATACGCAAGCACCTCGGGCCGCTGCATTGTCAGCATGTCCGCCTTTGTAGCAGGTCTCAGCGGCGCCGCCCCCGAAGTAGATATCCGCCTCGAATCAGGCAAGGACCTGATGGGCTTTATCTGCACCTACGATTGGAACGACATGGAATACACAAGGGCCAAGGCATACACCGACGAAAGCGACAAGCTGTGGGCAGCCATCAACCCCAAACCCCTCATGAAGAAACTGTTCAGCGACAGCGCCTATGTGGCAGCTAACATCGACGTAAACAATTTCTACAACAGGCTATTTGAAATCGCTAGCAGCATGCAAGGCATGGACGCTCCACTCAAGGAAGTTATCTCCGCTAATCTTTGTGATGTAAGGACGGGAAAGTGCGATAACCTCTTCGACAGCCTTTTCACTGTAGAAGAATCCATCACACGCTGGAAGGCCCAAAACGCATGGTGGTATAGCCTGCAGGGAACAAGTCCCCTACAGCAAACCACAAAAGGCATTGATTACGCCAAGGGAACTCTGAGGCATATCATCAGGGAGGCAAGCTACGCCATCAACCAGAACCTAATCATAGATGCAATCAACCAAGCAAAAGCAAGTGATGTGAAACTTTTCTCTTCTTCCGAGAAGGACGGAAGTTTCATATCCGCTACGCTGCGCTTTGGTCACGATGCAGGACTCCTGCCTCTTGCAGGTCTTATGCAACTCTCCGTCGCCAATGCAAAAGTAAGCGACCTCTCCAAGCTTCACGAAGAATGGAACGACTTCCGGGTCATCCCCATGGCGGCAAACCTGCAAATCGTTTTCTACAAGAAAACGGGCAGGAGCAGCCCTGCTAAAAAAGCCACGGACGCCAAGTCTTCCAAAAATGATATCCTGGTAAAATTCCTCTACAACGAGCGTGAAGTTACCGCCCCCATTCCCTGCGAGGAAAACTGCCCTGCAGCTCCCTACTACAAGTGGGACGATGTAAAGAATTTCTATAAGGGAATTCTCGCGCAGTAACTGGATCCTTCGCCCTTACGGGCTCAGGATGACAGAAACATTGTGGGTTCAGGATGACAGAGAGCGTTACAAGGACAGGATACGCTTTACTTCCCTGTCATTAGATGGAAGTTTAGGTACAGCGAGAACGTAAAGATCGTGCGGCTCATGGGCTCGAAAATATCCGAGGAATAGGCCGCCAGCTTCACATAGGAATCCAGGCGGTTGCCGATATCGATACGGTCCGTCAATTTATATTCTAGTGCGGTATTGTTCAGCAACAGGAAGTCCCATCCGCGGGCCCCGTAATGGGGCATGGATCCAGGAATCGTACGCATGGCATCCAGGATAACCTTGTTATAGAAACGCCACTTGTCCTTATACAGGAACTCCGTCATCAGGCTGTATTTCACGCCCATATTGTACTGGTAATTATTCTTGTCGGAAGTGTATTCCGGATGGACTTCCTGAATCAGGTCATCGTAGCCCATGTCGGCCGTCCCCAGTAGAATCCAGTACAGCTGATTCATAATTCGAAAACGCAAATTAGGCGTTACCCACAAGGCAAGATCCAGGGCGCCACCCAGGGAAATCGTACTGACCGTTGCCAGCTCCCCGTAGAAACTATCGAAGTCAAGATTGATGGCAAAGTCGAGCCAGTGGCCACGACCATGAATACCCACATTCTTCAGCTTTCCCATGACATCAAGCTGGAGCAGGTTCCCCTCGAATCCGCTTTCCCCAAAGACATCCACGGTAAAGTAATCAAAAGGCTGCCTCACGATGGTATAAGGCCTGCCGTATTCCAGATGAAGCCCCATCATGCCGTGATGATCGTTCCACTCCTCGTCCAGTTCATCGGCGCTCTGGCTACCGATACGGTAGTTACTGCCGAATCGGGACCCTGCACCCGCTGCGACAGCAAGTTCCATCGGAATCCAGCCCGTGTAGAAATCACGGTTCCCGAATGCTTTCCGCTGCAAATACCCGGCAGGTTCCAGCACGAATGCCACTAGCTGACGATACCAGGGAACATCGTACTTGTTGTAGGCCAGGCGGGAAAGCCTGTAAAGTACTTCGCCATATATGGAGCCGCCGATTGTCGTAGTGATCAGGTCATTAGGCGCAGGATATTCCGTCTCCGCAAACATTTCCCAGGTGTAGCTTCCCAGGGCCGTCCACACCATACTGCGATAGAATCCGTTACCGCCTGCGCGTGCGGACGCATAATACATGGATCCCTGATAAGGATGACCGTAGAAATTGATCGCCCAGTGATTATGATCCCACTTCCATCCTTCCTGGATGTTGCGTTTCCAATAGCTGGGACCAGTGTGGGCGTAATGCTTGTCCAGCACGTAATAGTCCCAGGCCCACACAAAAACATTCAGACCGAAAACCTCCGCGGCGGTCACGAAGGGAGAAACCACCTTCTGCGCGATACTGTCTTCGGGAAGCATTTCAGTGGAGGGAAACGTGTCAGGATTCCCGACAAGTTCCTGGCGTCGCTGCATCGCTTCCTGAATACTCAGGACGGAATCCCTGCTCATGGACTGGGACCATGAAACCTGCGTCAGGGCAAAAACAACAAGAATTACACTCCAAACTTTTTTCACGAAGGAAAAGCTAGCTATAAAAAGAGCGCTTTGGCCTTAAAATCCCGTATTTGCGGATAGAACGTATTTTTTCAGGATAAAAAAAAGGGCGGACAAAGTCCGCCGTTAAAATTCCAGTGCCTGACCCCATTAGTTTGCGGTCTTAACGCCAACGGATTCGAAAACCGCCTTGTTCTTTGGATCCGGAACTGCAACGGTAGTAATCCAGTTGTATTCTGCAACGCCATTGAGACCTACACGAGCGCACGCCTGGTCACGAGCCTCATTGTATGCATTGAGAATCTGGATCTTTTCGTCGTTAGGTGCCTTGTCGATGCGTTCGGACCAGCGGAAGCCCAATTCGACCAGGGCAGCGCTTGCCCTTGCGTAGAGCTTTGCCTTGTCGGCGGTAATCACGCTACTGTTAGGAGCGGTGAAAACGCCCACTTCCACAATGGGAACGCTACGGGGTGCCTGAACCTGAGACTGCATCTGGGGAACTACTTCATTCTCATCACCGCAGGCTACAAGATTTGCGGACACAAAAAAAGAGGCGACCGCCAAGAACGTGATTCCAAGGATTTTCTTTCCAAGAACTCGTTTCGACATATCTGCCTCTTTTTTATTTACTAGCGGCTTGTGGGCTCGAACCACAGACCTGCGGATTATGATTCCGACGCTCTACCAACTGAGCTAAGCCGCCAAAGGTTGAACAAAATTAGTTAATGTTCTGAATAATTTCAAGGGGTTATTTGAAATAAACTTCAGATTCTACAAAATCTTTTCCCCATTTAATGACCTGCCACCCAGGATTGGAGCTCTTGAGGCTGAAATACGGGGTACTTGGGTCAATCTGCATCTGGCTTGCAGGTGCCACATGAACCTTCTGACGTCCAAGGGACACTTCAAAGTGATCATGGTAGTGACCGGTGAAGATGTGGGTCAGGTTAGGGATGCCAGCGAGCACTTCCTGGACTTCCAACATGTTGCGCATGAAGAAGCGCAAATCCATAAAGCGATGGTTGCAGAAGCAGGGAGGATGATGCATAAAGACGATCACTTCGTCCTGTACCTTTGCAGCTTCCTCCTTGAGCCAGTCCAGCTGGTCGCGGGAAATGTCACCAACAGCACTATCCAGGAAGAAGATGGTCTTGCCCGCAATATCGTAGCGGTAATAGCATCTGCCATGATGGACTTTACCCTTGAGGTCGAAGAATTTTTCCATGACCTCGATACGGTCGTGGTTACCCGGGATGACGCAGCAGGGAATGGGCAAGCTATTGACAACTTCGGCCACATACTTGTAGGCGCCGGGTTCGGCATCTTCGTTTGCAAGATCACCAGAAAGAACCAACAAGTCTAAATCCTTCATGGACTCCGAATAGAGTGCGTTCATGAAGTTGGCACGTACATCAATGCCCTGAACCAGACTTTCGTCGTTACCGATATGGAGGTCGGAAATCTGGCCAATTTTTAGAAATGTTGAATTCATAGGGTAGCTTTAATATAGCTTAAAATTTTCTCACAAAACGAAAAATATTCCAATTTATGTGCTTTTTGTGACGTTTATCAAGAACCCTGGAGCATTTTCAACACCAGCTTCAACATTGTTCTGTGGAACATGTGTGAATAGGCATTGAAAACCAGGCTTCAACACTTGTCAACGTTGAAAAAAGTGAATAAGTTCACGATTTTCAACATTGGGAAGCTCCTGACTTAAGTGTAGAACTTTTTGAGACTCAACAAGTTACACTTTCGTATCCGGAAACTTGTCCACTATTCACTCAACCAATTACCATTACTATTTATATAAATACATAATAATAATTAGTAAGTGTGTGGAAAGTTAGAGGTCGAGCTTCTTTTCGGACTGGACAGGAGCAGCGGACTTCTGCTGAGCGGTGGGCTGCTGAACGCTAACACCCATCTGGCAGTTACCCTGGAACTGGGCACCTTCCTGGATGATCAGCTGCTTGGTCTTGATGTTGCCAACGAATTTGGAAGTGCTTTCGAGAATGAGCTTTTCGGTGCATTCGATGTTGCCCTTGATGGAACCTGCGATAACAGCAGTCTGGGACTTGACTTCGCCTTCAACGTAGCCCTGGCGTTCAACGATGATTTCACCTTCGATGTTTACGCTACCGATGATGTTGCCTGCAACGCGAACGTCGCTCTTACCGCTGATGTCACCTTTCAAAGTGACGCTATTGCCAATCTGGGTGATTTCCTGTTCACCTTTAGTTGCCATGTTTTCCTCGTTGTTAGAAGTTAAAGAATAGTTCTGGATCCAGCTCCTCCCCATTTCTGGAGATCGTGTAGTGGAGGTGAGGTCCGGTTGAGTTTCCTGTGGCACCTACTGTACCGATGACATCACCCTTGGAGACGTTGCGACCCTTGGAGGTACGGATGTCCTTCATGTGGGAGTAGGTTGTTATATATCCATTATGATGGTTGATAATGACCATGTTGCCCAGGTCATCCTTCTTGCCAGCAAATTCCACGGTGCCGCTGCCTGCTGCAAAAACCGGGTTCCCGGAAGTCGCTGCCAGGTCTACACCCATGTGGTTTGTTTCGACAGAGAACTTTTTGCTGACTACGCCCACCACAGGAACGACATTTGGCATTCTTTCCTGCTTCAGATGTTCCTCGGGCGGTTTCCATCCGTGAATTCCTTCAAAATCGATCTCGATTTTTTCGGAAGGCGTATGGGCGAACTTGTCCTTTTCAATCAAACTGTTGATTTTATTGGAATCGTTCTCCACGAATGTTTCAAAGATATTCTGAAGTCTTTCCTCCAGGACCCAAAGTGAGTCAATACGGGAGAAAAGTTCTTCGTAGTTTGCATTTTTCTTTGAAAGCTGAGCGTTTGCAATCTTCAGGCGCTCGTAATTTGTAAGAACGCTGGTACCTTTCTTGACGATGAAGACACCGGCAATGACGCCAATGAGGAAAACGACGGCAAAGATCTTTGCCAGCGTAAACCAGATGGCGTGAAGACGGTACTTCTTGATTCCCTGGGAATCTTCCGGAATGATCTGGAGTGTATAGTATTTACCTTTCAAGATGCATTCCCCGGGTTAACGGTTTTCCATCAGTTCCTGAATACGGGTCAGGTCATCCATGCTGTAGTAGTTGATAACGATGGTGCCCTTGGATTCGGTTGCGGCACTGGGGTTCAGCTGGACCTTGGTACCGAAGAAAGTTTCCAGGCGGTTTTCGAACTGCTTCAGGTCGGCGCTGAGTTCGCGCTTGACTGCAGGCTGTGCGGGAGGAGTCTGTGGGTCGGTCGGACTTTCAATATTCTGTTCACCAGAATCGTCGCCAGTGTGAACTTCCACTTCTGCAGAAGACGGAGTGTTGATATCTTCGCCGCGGGAAAGTGCTTCCAGCTGACGGACGTTCAGACCTTCCTCGATGGCACGACGGGCAATCTCTTCGGGATTGTCGATCTTGTCGGAGCAGAGTACGCGGGCTGCACCGGAAGAAATCTTGCCTTCCTGGATCCAGGCCAGAACCTGCATGGGGAGTTTCAGCAGACGAAGTGCGTTGGTAATGGCGGAGCGGGACTTACCAACAGTCTTGGCCAGATCGTCGTGAGTATAGCCGTGAAGATCGATCAACTGTTGATAGGATTGTGCAACTTCAACAGGGTTCAGGTCCACACGCTGGATATTTTCGATGAGTGCCCATTCGCCCATGATCTTGTCATCCAGGTTTTCGTAGACCTGTGCCTTGATGGTGGCGAGACCGGCCAGCTTTGTTGCGCGGGTACGACGTTCACCGCTGATGATCTGGTAGCGGTCGCCCACCTTGCGGACTGCGATGGGTTGGATCAGGCCATGCTTCTCGATGGTTTCCGCAAGTTCCACCAGTTCGTCGTCGTTGAAAGTCTTGCGGGGCTGGAACGGGTTGGGGTCCACCAGGTTCACGTCGATTTCAACAATTTTCTGCTGGCTGCTGTCTTCGGCGGCTGCATTGTTGATAGATTCGTTTTCTGCTGTGGGCTGTTCCTGGTTCACAGGAGTCTGTGCGGAGTGATCCTTCAGAATGTCGGCGAGACTGCGTCCCAGAGAGAAAGATTTCTTACCCATAAAATTTTTTCCTAGCGGTTTTAAATTCTCAACTTCTTTTTTAATACGAGCGGAACCGACCGGTCTTACTTATCCTTGTTCAGGATTTCTTCGGCCAGCTTCATGTATGCCTGGGCGCCACTGCTCTGCACATCGTAAAGGATGGCGGGCTTGCCGTGGGAAGGAGCTTCGCTCAACTTCACGTTACGGGGGATCATTGCCTGGAATACAGTATCGCTCAGGTTTTCACGGACTTCTTCCGCAACCTGCTTGGAGAGGCTGAGGCGGGAGTCGTACATGGTCAGGAGGGCGCCTTCGATTTTCAGGCTGGCGTTCAGATTCTTCTGGACTTCGCGGATGGTCTTGAAGAGTTCGGTCATACCCTGCAGTGCATAATATTCACACTGCACCGGAATCAGCACGCTGGTAGCGGCAGTCAGGACGTTAAGTGTTAATAAGTTCAGGCTGGGAGGTGCATCGATGATGATGTACTCGAAGGACTGTTTCAGGATGTTGATCACTCGTTCCAGACGGTGTTCACGACTCATGGCGTTCACCAGCTCGATTTCCATGACGGCCAGATCCGGACCGGAAGTGATGATCTTCAGGTAGTCCAGGGTGGTGTCCAGGATGGCGGGCTTCAGGTTTTCGTAGGTGACATTGTCCGGATTGACGGCCAGGTCCAGGATTTCGTGGGCGTCCACTTCCTGGGTTTCGTTGAAGCCGAGACCCTGGGATGCGTTACCCTGGGGGTCCATGTCGATGAGAAGGGTCTTCTTCTCAAGGGCGGCAAAACTGGCAGCCAGATTCACGGCGGTAGTAGTCTTACCTACGCCACCTTTCTGGTTGCATATAGCGATCACTTTACTCATTCGTTACCTCTTGTAACAAGGGCATATTCCTGTTCTTCCTGGGGCAGTGCATATTTATATATGTGTACTGCCGGATCGTTTTCCAGGTGAACGATATTGTTGTAACTCTTCAGGGTCACGAATTGGCCACCACGGGCCAGACCCGGCTGGGCGCGTTCCCAGTCATTTTCAAAAGTGGAGAGGGCGCGGCAGCTGACAAAGTCCAGATAGGCCAGGCCCGAAGTTTCGAAACGCTTGCCTACGACGGTCATGTTATTCAGGTGCAGCTGGTCCTTGACGAAGTTCATGAACTGCACACGCTTGTTGCGGGGTTCCACTGCGTAGAACTGAACATCCGGCATGGCGATTGCCAGCGGGAAGGAGGGACAACCTGCACCCGCTCCCATGTCTGCCCAACGCTTACCCTTCAGCTTGCTGAGGGTCTCTGCGCGAAAAGCTGCGGTGTCATCCTGAGGCGCAGCCGAAGGATCCACCAACTTACCTATATATATATAAGGCACCAGGGAGTCGGCGATATGTCGGGACAAGAACTTCTGGGAATCCTTCTCAGAAATCAGGTTGCCATATTCCTTGGTATCCACTACTAGGTCGGCAAACTTATAAAGTTTATTCAATGTTTCTGAAGACAGTTCAACACCATTAGAGGCCAGGAACTGGTTCAAAAGATTCTTCTGTTCTTCGTTATTTTTATATGTCATCTTGTCCTTTTTGCGAATGTTGGCGCACTGCGTGCGCAACACCCTTCGCCTCGGACATGAAAATAAACAAGTTTATTTTCGCGTCACTCGGCTCGCATGTGTTTCACGTGAAACACATGCGCAAATTGCACCTTGAATATCGTTCCTAAAATTTAAATATCCCAAAAAATAAAATCAACAAAACTAGGGTTCGGCCTTTTATTTAATTAAAATATCTGTGGATATTTTTTTAATTGATGTTAGGTTGTTGTGGATAGAAAATTTTAGGAAAGGCCAACTCGTTTAATCAAAAAGAATTATGTTTTAGAAGAATTGTTATTTTCTTTGTGAATCATCTTAAAAATAGGTGCGATTTTATGGTAGAAATTGAAGTTGTCCAGGGTGACATTACCAAGCTGAAAGTGGATGTCATTGTGAATGCTGCCAACAGATCCTTGCTGGGTGGCGGAGGTGTGGATGGTGCCATCCATCGTGCAGCTGGCAGAGAGTTGGTGGAAGCGTGTCGGGTGTTTGGAGGTTGCGAAACTGGCGAAGCTCGAATTACTCCCGGGTTCAAGTTGCCGGCAAAGTTCGTGATTCACACCCCCGGACCCATCTATAACGATGGCCTTCATGGGGAGCCGGAACTGCTTCGGTCCTGCTACGAAAACTCCATGAAACTGGCTGAAGAAAATGGTTGCGAGACTGTGGCCTTCTCGGCAATCTCCACCGGAGTCTATGGCTATCCGAAAAAGGAAGCTACTGAAATTGCCATTCGAACTGTCCGCGAATTCACATGCAGTTCTGTGAAGAAAGTAATCTTCTGTTGCTTTGGTGAAGATATGTTGAAGATTTATCAGGAAGTTCTGAAGATGATGGCGCCTTGAACCGCCTGGAAGTAAGAAAAATATTTGAAGAAAATCTGTGCCAAACAAGCCTTCCTTTGCTAGATTTTTTTTGCAACAGGAAGGCATTTATGATTTCTGAAATTGCCCCTATTCTTGAAAAGTTGAGGGGTACTGAAGAATACGACATCCTGGTCGAGATGGATGCTGTTTATTCCCGGATTGAAGAAAAGCAACGGGAATGGTTTGAAAAGTCCAGGTTCACCTGTCCTCATGGCTGTGGCAAATGCTGTGAACATTTTGAGCCTGACTTGCTGGAAAGTGAAGCTCTTTACATGGCCGCCTGGCTATTGTGCAATCAGCCTGACGTAGCCCAGAATGTTGCCGAAGGGAAGTTTCCTTTGATAAATGTTTCACGTGAAACTTTTGCAACATTCCAACATTGCCCCTTCTTTCGGGAGGATATTTCGGGGACGGATCTTCCGGGACATTGCACTATTTATGGTGGCCGGGCATCCATTTGCCGTCTCTTCGGAGCTGCCGGATCTCGGGATAAGCATGGCAATGAAGTCTGGAAACCCTGCAAGTTTTACCCCGCAGAAGAACTTGCTGCAGTCAAGACTCTATCTGGTGAACCGATCCTTCATCGGCAATATACTGCAGAAGAAGTAAAGAATCTCTTTGGCATCCTACCTCCTGTCATGAGCGACATGATGGAGCAGGAAGAGACATTTACCCCCGACGATGATTCTTCAACATTAATCCACGATATCCTGCCTAAGTACATCCAGCGGTTAATGTGGATTGTGGATTTGAATTCTGGGAAAGGTTCCATATAAGAAAAAGCCTCCGCAAGATTTACTCAAAAAATGATTTTTCTTTTGACAATTCCTTTAGAAGAGCCGATATAATAAGTGAGGGTTGGTTACCCTCCCGTACTAGTCATACGGTTCTCCTTTGTTAATGGTTGGAAATCCCCGGGGCGAAAGCTCCGGGGATTTTTTTGCAGGTACAATCTCGCTAAATTATAGAAGGTTGATGAAGACAATTTCAGGTCGGTTGAATATTCTGGGAAGTCTTGTACTTTCCTTCGCAAGACCTCGACTTACAATCATGAGGGTCTCTTTCTTTTGGTGAATACCGCCCGTGTATTTTGGAAAGAATCCCTGATCTGGTGCATAAAATCCATCTTCGAGGAGAAGCGGTAGTCTCCATTGCCCACCGTGAGCATGGCCTGCGGTTACCAAGTCGAATCCGTATTCAGCGTATATATCCACAAGTTCAGGTCGGTGGGCTAGCAAAATGTTGTATTTACCCTTGTCCAGAAATTTCATTGTTGATTCGAGTTGAACTTTTAGGGAATCTAATCCGATGTATGTAGGATCGTCGATGCCGCATATATTGACGAGTTCATTGGACTTCTTGAGCTGTAAACAGTTTCCTTCTAAGACTGTCGCGCCGGCTTTTGTTGTTACTTCTTTTATGAAGTCCATTTGGCTGCTCCAGTATTCGTGATTTCCGGAGACGTAGAATGAGGGATACTTTTGGGAGACTGCCTGAATGAAATTAGCGGCAGTTTCTATGGGGAGATCGTCATCATAGATATCGCCACCTAGCAAAACAATGTCGGGCTGTTCGGCATCAATAAGCTCTAGAATAGGTTTTTCGTTCTCCCCATATTTGCAGGAGTGGAAATCAGTTATAAGGGCGATTCTTATAGGTGAATGAATTTTGCCTGTTTCTACGTTGTAGTTGGTGACTTGAATTCGATAGCTAAGAAAGAAAAATAATAGAAAAGCCAAAAAGAGTATGATGGCTATGATGAAAAGTTTTCGAATTCGCTTGGAGGTAAACATAAACCCAATATACAAAAAACGGGATGTTGGAGCACTTCGTGCGCTACATGCACATGTTCGGTCATGCCGGTGAGCAAGCTCCCTACCGCGACATTCGGCATTGGTTGGCATGCTTCGCATGCTACACTCTACGCCTCGGCAGTAAAAATACACAAGTGTATTTTTGTTGCTCTCGGCTTGATTGTGTTTCACGTGAAACCTTATGAGGCGAGAGAAGCAGAAAATTATTTATACGGTCAGTTCTACTAGATTGCCTTCGGGATCTTGAACCACACTTTCGTAGTATCCGTCTCCAGTGGTGCGAGGCTGTCCAACGACAGTGACTCCTTCAGCTTCCATCTTGGCGGTCAACTTATCCACCATTTCCTTGGACCCTAGGGACATTGCCATATGACACCATCCTAATTGTGTATTGGATATTGAAGATGCGATGTCGGTTCGGTGCATCACTTCAATGCGGGCTCCCCCATCAAAAGTAAGGAACCTGCTGGTGAAACCCTTGGCAGGGTTATGGTATTCCGGATGAACCGTAGCTTCCAGATACTTTTCATAGAAGGCGCAAACCTTCTCCATATCTTTGACCCAAATGGCAACGTGATCTATTTTCATAGGGTTAATATATAAATAATAGGGTGCTTCGGATTGGTTAAACTCCCCTGGCGTCGGGGTTCCAAATGATCTTGTGGAGCTGCACCTGGAACCTAACGTTGTTCCTTTTCATGGTCGCATTATGAAGAATCCAGTTGACCATGTCTTCGTATTTCATTGTCCCGAAGATGGGAGAAACATAGAAGGTAGGGAGCTTCAAACCGTCTCTGGCATATTCCGCTTCCATGGCCCCGATGACCCGGGCGGCATCCTGAAGATCTTCGTCGGAACCTACCACGAACTTCAAAACATCCTTCCCCCTGAGGGTCATCATGTTCTCTAGTTTCATCTTGGGCTGCATCCCGCTGGAGATACTTTTCCAATCCATGGTGCAAATGAGCTTTCTGATACCCTTTGGTTTGGGTTGGGTCCCATTGGTCTCGATATTGATTTCGTAGCCGGAATCATCCAATATTTTCAATAAAACTTTCACATCCTTGTGAATAAGTGGCTCCCCTCCTGTCAGGGTGACGAACTGGGTGTTGAAAGATTTGACCTTTTCCAACACTTCTTGGGGAGTCATATTCTGGAAGTCGTCCCCCTCCACGGCATACATGGAGTCACAATATTTGCATCGGAGATTACAACCGAACAGACGGATGAAGACGGCAGGGGCGCCTGTGCGGATACCCTCCCCCTCGATACTCAGGAAGATTTCAGAGATTTTCATAATGTACTACGGACAGTTTTAATCGATTTCGTATTCGGCAATATTGCCTTCGCTTTCCTGGACCGTCACCTTGTAGCAGTTGGGAATCTGGTCGCAGATCCACTTGGCCAAGTTTTCGGCGGTGGGATTGAAGTCCACCACGTCATTGATGTACTTGTGATCCAGCTGCTGGGAGATGATTTCCTTGGCGGCCTTGAAATCGATGACCATACCGTTGGCGTCCAAGGTCTTGGACTGGCAATATACGGTAATGATCCAGTTATGTCCGTGAAGATTCTGGCACTTGCTTTCGTAGTTCAGTGCCAGCTTGTGTGCGCCCGATACTTCAAAGCGCTTCATTATTCTGTACATGAGATACCTAGTTTTGTTTATAGACAGGATGGTTTTTCGAACTGTCCCGCGACTAAAGTGAGTGTCGCAGTGAATTGATGTTGAAAATATAGTAAATGTTTGCGTGTTGGCATGCTTCGCATGCTACACCCTGCGGTTTGGCTATAAAAACAAGCAAGCTTGTTTTTGCATCCAAACCTTGTGCGTGTTTGCTCCTTCGGAGCCAACTTGCTGCACCTCAGATATGCCGGTGAGCAAGCTCCCCGTCGCATCTTCGGTTTGCGTGTTGGCACTTGCAAGGTCCAAATATGCTCGTCGGGAGCAAGTGCTACATTCTTGGGTTCGGTCATGCCGGTGAGCAAGCTCCCCGTCGCGACTCTCACCCTGCGAATGTTTCACGTGAAACACAGCAAGGCGAAGCCCGCCAACAAAGAATACTACATTCCCCAAAAATTGAAGCGGATGTCGTAGTGTTTGGACAATGTAAAAGGAATGGTTTCGCCTTTCCATTGGATAGTTGCGGGTATTTCCCCATCTACGACATTGCCTTCTTCAGAAAGAAAATAGGCACATAAGTGGTCATATTTCCAATATGAACCCTTGTATTTTCCAAGAGAAGTAGTCAATACAGGACATTCATTGTCCTCTGTATCAGGCACTTTTATTTCAAGTGTAAATCCAGAGTTATGGAACCACGTCGGAATTATTGGTATGATAATGCCAGCTAGACCAATTCCCGAGTTGTATCTTTTTTCGTCAACATTCAGGTTTTCGGTGATTGTCCCATTTTCAGGTCTCCAGGATGTAGAGACATAAAGATGCGCACAAGAACAGAACTCAAAGCAAAATGCAATAATCAATAGTCGTAAAATAGTCTTCATATACATTCCTACTCATTATTTGCATTAGGCATCAGGATACCAAAATGGATGATAACCCCACCACTGTCTCTTTACAAAGAGGTATCGTTTTTCTTCCCCTTTGTGTTTTATAGTATATACTTGCTGCTTATCGATGGGTAACTTTCCATAATGACATAGGTCGTAGTGATTATTAATCCCGGTAATATCTTCCGGCTCGTTTTCCAAAATCTTTCCATAAAAAAGATCGTCGTTGGCGTATACCACAGGACATTCCTCACCTTTTTTAGCCCATATTACAAAGTCCCCTGTGTGGCGATCAGGATGTGGACCCTGATAATTTTCTCCCAAGGGAATAAATGGGATAAAAAAAATGAACCATGAGTTAGCAGTAGTTTTGGTGTAGTAATCCCAGATTTCGTAGTCGGTATTTAGTGATTTTGGATTACCTTCAAATGTACTTTCAGGTGGAATCACCTTACCATTATCATCCAATAAGTTGGGTTCGTACCAGATGAAGTTATGGTAAAGGGAGCAACCTTCCTGGCAAAACATACCTAGAAGCAAAATGAGAATGGTGAAAAATGAAGAGAAGGAAAATGCAGTGCGTTGCATAAAGTGGTCCCCCGATAACCACTAGTAATATATAAAAATTCCAGGAGGCTGATTCGTTCCTGGGACTTTTTAATCTCCTGAGGCCTGTGATGATTATATACTCGAGCCTTGAACCTCTACAGTTCCATAAAGAAGATCACGGCATCCACGAAACCCAGTTTCTTGTGGTTGAAAGCTCCGGGCAGTCGGCAAAGTTCCTTGAAGCCCAGGCTCTTCCACAGGTGCATGGCCGGCTCGTTGGTGCTGATGACGAAGTTGAACTGGATCGACTTGAATCCCATTTCGCGGGCGACCTTGATACAATCCTCGCCCATCTTGCGGCCGACACCCTTTCCACGGGTTTCACGTGAAACCATAAAGGAGGCGTTTGCCACATGGCTGCCTCGCCCACGGTGGTTCTGGATGATTTTGTAGAATCCCAGAATTTTGGAACCTGCGCTATCCTTGCCTGCGTCCGAGACGGTTTCTTCCATTACAAAGCTGGTGACGCCCTTTCCGAACCAGTAGTCGTATGCGTCCTGGTCGCTGGCGGTCTCCTCGAAATCGTATGTATCGCCGCCCTGAATCACTTCGCGGAAAATGGGCAGCATCTGGGGAAAATCATCAGGAGTAGCTTTACGAATTTGCATGATTAGTAGTTAGTAGGAAGTAGGCAGTGGTTGATCGCTTGCGCTCCCTTTGAACTATATAGTGGCGCTTCGCGCTTTTTATGTTATATAATATAGTAAGTGATATGCGTGCGAATGCAAAAAAGAATGTGTTTGTTAAATAATGTGTTCTAAAAACTCCATTATATATATATTAGTGTGGTCAAATGCCAAAAGACTGGATTCTTCGACTCCACTACGTTCCGCTCAGAATGACACTAGGGGTAGAACGCTAAGTATTTCAAACCTCAATGCATCCGCAGGATGCGACCTCTCACCTCAAACCTCAAAGGCCACAAAGTGGCCGACCTAAAAATATGGAAGAAGTAGTAAAGTTTCTCAAGGAATGTGGCGCCTATTTCCTGGCAACCGTAGACGGAGATCAGCCCAAGGTTCGTCCCTTCGGTACCGCTGAAATCTTCGAAGGCAAGCTGTATATTCAGACTGGCAAGTCCAAGAACGTTTCCCAGCAAATCGCTGCAAATCCCAAGGTCCAGATTTGCGCCATGAACAAGACCGGCGACCAGTGGCTCCGTCTCAGCGGCACCCTGGTGGAAGATGATCGCCTGGAACCCAAGGTTCACATGCTGGATGCCTACCCCAGCCTCAAGGCCATGTACAAGGCTGAAGATCCCAACACCCAGGTTCTCTACTTCAAGGACGCCGAGGCCACCTTCTGCAGTTTCACGGCTGCTCCCCGCACGGTGAAGTTCTAAAAGTGGATGTTGACGCCGAGTTTTCGGCATGGCGTAGTGTTGATAGATTATCCACTAGTAATTAACAATTTTGTTGTTTTATCCACGTTCAGAGATGAATGTGGATATTTTTATTAACAAATCATCTATTCACAGCCTTCTGTTATGAGTCCTCATTTTTATACAGATTGTGAATAGATTTGGTGAAAAAATTGAGATTTAATGCTGCGTTCTTTAAAAACTCGTTGAAAATCAAAAAGTTAGCGAAGTGTTTCACGTGGAACATTTATGCGTGTCTGTTGTTGATTTGTTGATAGTTTTTAAAACAGTCGTCAAAAGTCAAAAAATCTGCATGTTGATAAAATGTTTAATTTGTTGTTAAAAGACGGGGATAGATTATTCTTGTGAACACTCTATTCACATACCCCCAAAATACCCTGTTTATTAGTATATTTAGGTCATGGAAAAGATTCTTGATAATTCTGTCCGCGGTGGCCGCACGATTTTCTGGCTGAAAGTCATGCTGGGTGCATTTTTCGTAGTGTGCGCCCTTATGTTTGCGCTGGTGCGCGCTGGCGTGGCGGCAGTACCTGGAGACATGGACAGTACGTTGCCCATGACAATTTTAGTTCTGCTGCTGGGAACTTTTGCGGCAGGCCTTGCCCTGCTGGTGATTTTTGCTATCCAGGGGTGCTATTGGGTCGCCTGGATGTATCGCTCCGTGACGAACCTTCGAACTCTGGGTGCGACTAAACTTCATCCCTTGCTGGCGGTCATTCTCAGTGTCATCCCCTATGTGGGCATGCTGATCCATTCCCTAGTGTTCCGTGAGATGGTCCGGAAACTGGACGGCAAGCTGACGGAACTGGGTGTGGAACATCCAGAGGTTTCCATGAACAAGGTGGGCGCCTTTGCCGGACTTTACCTGATGAGCATTATTGCGCCCCTGGTGAATGATGGCCATGTCACTACGGCAATCGCCCTGGTGGTGGGCGTTGCGTCCATGGTCTGCTATATTTCCGCTTTGACCGTCTATGTCCAGCAGGAAAAATTACTGCAGGCGGCTGGCCAGGAAGAAATCATCCGCCGCAAGGTGGACGAGGTCCTGAAGCAGCGCGAGGCTACTTCAGGTAATTAGAATCTCGTCAACGGTAAATTTCGGGATTCTTGCTGCGGAAGCGGCGGTGGGTCCAGCCGTACCACAATGCGGGATTTTCTTGGATCCGTTCTTCCAGCCAGTTGCGGTAGGCGCCATCGATGATTGAACCATGGGCATTCTCCGGATGATTATGGTCATGCTGACGCAGGTCGGCATCGGCTGCACTTATTACGGAATCTTGTGGGTTCGTCTCGGATTCCAAGGCGTGCAGGATTTTACGGCTCCCCCGCTCCTCGATCCAGCAGAAAAATACGGGAGTGTCCGGGCGGTGTTTCAGCAGGAAGTCGGGAACGGGATTATGGCGGACTTTGCAGCCCAGGAAAGTTCCGTCAAGAGCGCTCCCGATTCTGCTATCCTGATCGGCCAGCAGGCAGAACAGCTGTTTTTGGCCGTTGCAGTCAGGTGCGTTACCATCCAGTAGGTTCAGAAATTCCCGAGGCGTCTTGGCGTCGATGGAATAAGGCCGCCCGCGGACGCATCTCACTTTTTCGTAGACGTAGCGGTTCAGCCATGCGGGCTTCAGCGGGATGAAACTTGCCTTCAGCGGGACGCCGAGGGCACATAGCCAGGCGCCGCTAGCTTCGTAGTTTCCGTAGTGTGCCGTCAGGAAGATTCCGCCCCTACGCATCTTCCCGATGGTGGTTGCCGCACCCTCCGCAAGTTCAAAACTTTTACCGCCGACTTTGCAGGGATACTGGTCGCAATTCTCAGGCAGCTTCTTATAGGTGTCGAAACAGAACAGCAACTCCCCCACATGGCGGGTCAAGTTCTTCAGCATCCTTTTGTAGAGATTGCGATTCTGCTGCGGGTCATGCTGAACTTGTTTCAGCATGACGTCCTGTACATACTTCAGATTCGCTTCCACCGTCTTTTTCTTCCAGCCGCAAGTGAGCAGAACCGCGTAGGCGGCACTTGCAAAAATACGGGCTGAAATTTGACCGAGGAGGCTCATTAGTTCTTCTGTATTTCCAATTTTCTGAAACTCTCGTAGTGGTCCGCAGTATAATATATAACGCAGCCGCTCTGGTAAATCAATCTCTTTGTCCCGCGACTTGCCATGTTACCATAGTCCACATCGGCTTCGTGGTATTTGCCCTCGGGTAACAGTTTTTCATTGTTACTAAAATTGTCTCCCCCGATCATGACGCCCAGGGTTTTCCAGGGGTTGAAATTCCACTTGCTGAAGGTGTTCCCCGTGGAACTTTCGTAGAGTTTTTGCCCTTCCCCTTTATTTACATAGTTTTGCGGGAGCTTGTCGAATCTGCAGAGATATGCCGCCACGGAATCTCGTGCGGTGTATTTGCCTGATTCCTCTACAGCATCATAGATATTTTGGGATGTTTCGCTTGGGGAACCGGGTTCCTCGTCTTCTGTAATCGTATTTTCAGTAGGCGTGCTACATCCGACAAAAAAGCTGTTGACAAACAGGCTTGCAAGTATGATATAGATGTATGCGGTTCTCATATCGCAGAATATAGCATTTGAAATACTGAATGGTCTTTTCTATCTTTCGCACCAAGGAGATCATTATGGCAAAAAGAGAAAGGCTGGTTATTGCCGGCAACGCCAAGGGCTCCGCGAAAGCCGCCTGCGATTCCGCGAAGGAATCCACGGCCATGCGCGCCCTACGAATCGATGGCTCCTGTAACGGACGAACCCTCCGTACCAGAGTCATCAGGAACAAGAAACTCTACAACCGGAACTTTAAGCACAAGAAGTCCTTCGCCGATGCGGGGGACTTCCCTTTTTTATGGACTTTTTTTCCAGGACGAAGGATTTATGGCTCTCAAAACAAACTTTTGTTACTATTATTTAGCACAAATTTTTTTTACGGCTTGTGATTATTAGTTTATCTTCAAGTGGTAATTTTAGGAAAGGAGAAAACAATGGCTACATCTACAAAACCTAAGGCAAAGCTTGTTATCGCAGTTTCTGGCGGTGGCGCTCTGGGCATTGGCCCTCTGCAGTTCATGCGCCGTCTGGAAAAGGATCTGGGCAAGCAGCTGGGTGATATTTCTGTCGCATTTGCCGGTACCTCCACCGGTTCCATTATCGCTGGCGCCCTGTGCCGCGGCCTGGATGCCGAAACGGTCTACGGTCTCTACCGCGAAAAGCTCCCCAAGATCTTCAAGAAGAAGAAGAACCTGGGCGTGCTTTCCTCTGACTACGTGAAGTACGAAAACGCTGGCCTCAAGGAATCCCTGTACGAAATCTTCGGTAACAAGAAGATGAACGAATTCCCCAAGCCCATCTACATTCCCACTACCTTCATGAACGGCGAAAGTGTGGAAAAGGTCTGGGACCGTAACGACTCCTGGATGGACCAGGCTTTTGCCATCATGTCCAGCTGCTCTGCTCCCACTTATTTTGATTCCCTGTCCATCAAGCAGGGTAGCAAGACCTGCTACTACTGCGATGGCGGCATGTGGGCGAACGACCCCATCATGGCCCTGGAAGCAGGTATGAAGAAGTCCGGCGAAGTGGAAAACTTCAAGATCCTTTCTTTCAACACAGGTATGCTCGTCCCCAACAACAAGCCCAAGAACTTTACCGCGGTGGGCTGGCTTTCCTACATCATGGATAACTGGATTGCCCGTACCGGTAACGCCAACCTGTTCGAAGCCCGTGCAAACCTGGGCAAGGAAAACATTTTCCGCTGCGAACCCAAGGTGGAAAAGTCCTACCCCATGGATGACCTGAAGAAACTGGACGAAGTTTCCAATATTTGGGACGAATACTACGAATCCGTGAAGGCCGACGTCATCAAGTTCGTGAAATCTACCCTCTAATTTTGCTGTATACGCAGAATGTCTACAAATCCCTCGCTTTGGCGGGGGATTTTTCTGTCCTGTCCAGATTTAACTATATTTGCACCCATGGCTTTATGCATAGAAGATAATCATCTAGAAGCGGTCCAGCGTATTCTCAGCCTTCATTTCGAGGATATGGAAGTCTGGGCCCACGGATCCCGTGTCACAGGCGTCGATCTTACGCCCGATACGGAGCTGGAACTGGTGGCGATTTCCGAAAGACCTCTTTCCGTCGAAGTCATGACTGCGGTGGAAAAGGCATTCGTGGATAGCGGACTTCCCTTCCGCGTCGACATCATGGACTGGGCCAAATTGCCTGAATCCATCCAGAAGCAAATCAAGAAAGAACACGTTGTGATTCAGTCCGCAACGGAACAGTAGCCCTATGAAAATTCTCTTTCCCCTGATTCTTGTCGCGACACTTGCGACTACCCTCTTTGCCCAGGACGAAGTTTCCAAGGCCAAGGATTTTATTAGAAACGGTGACTGTGATGGTGCAGTGAACGTCCTGCAGAAGGTCTACAAGTCCAGCTTCAGCAAGTCCGCCGGCGAAAAGGCCGCCGTGATGCTCACCGAATGCTACATGCGCGACCACAAGCGCGACGAAGCCAAGCAGATTACCTCCAAGTTCCTGGAATACTACGTTTCCTCCGACTACCGTGAACGTATGGAACTGGCAAACGCCATCGTGACTGTGGAACAGGGCGCCCCCTATGATGGTGTGGAAGCCATGCTTCGTATCCTGGCTTACTCCAAGAATCCTGCTGCCCGCTCCCGCACCAAGGACGTGGTGATCAAGGTCCTTGCCGCTTCCCTCCTGAATGCCGACCAGCTTCAGTCCCTCGTCGAAAAGTATCCGGTGGACAAGGAAGTCGTCGGCTGGATCCAGCTGCAGATTGGCCGCGAATGCCAGAACGCCAAGCGCTACCGTGGCGCCCGCTACTGGTACAAGAAGGTGGCTGGCAACGAATCTTCCGAACTGGCGGAAACCGCAAAGCGCGGTCTTGAATCCCTGGAAGGCCAGAATGCCGGCACTCCCACCATCCTGGTTCTTGCTCCCCTTTCCGGTGACTTTGCCGAATTCGGTGCCGAAGCGATCCAGGGCGTTCTGCTGGCTTACGAACAGGCCGGCCTCAAGGGCAAGGTCAACATCCGTACTGCGGACTCCCGTGCAGACGCCTCCCAGGCATTGCTCCGTACCCAGCAGGCTATTCACCAGGATAGCGTCATTGCCATTATCGGTCCCATCATGAGCGGTCCGGCTGCTGCCGTTGCCGCCTGGCTTGGCACCAACCATCAGTACATCCCCATGCTCACTCCTACCGCTACCGATGACGGTATCGCCAAGATGGGCCCCAATATTTTCCAGGTCAACGTGACCATGGACTACCTGGCCCAGAGCATCGCTGACTTTGCGACCAAGTGCCTGAACATCCGTGAATTCGGTATCATGAGCCCGCTGGGTGACTACGGTGCTTCCGTGTCCCGCAGCTTTACCCAGGCAGTGGAACGCCGTGGCGGTGACGTGGTCGCCTTCCGTAACTACGAAGAAGGCCGACCGGACTACAAGACCGAATTTGACATGCTCCGCGATGTCCGCTTCAAGCAGCTGAACCGCCGCCTGAACATCAAGCGCGGCGCATCCGACCTGAACGCTCCCAACGCCAAGTTCAACAAGAAGGAAAGCGATGTGGACTTCCCGGGTCTCCTGATTGCCGCTACCAACCCCAGCGATGCAGGCCTCATGGCTAGCCAGTCCGCATTCTACCAGATCTCCGGCACTCTCCTGGGTACTTCCGGCTGGTATGGTCGTGACTTGCTGGTAACCGGCAAGAACCTGGTGGAAGGCGCCTACTTCAGCGTGCCTTCCCTGGACATGGACGATTCCAAGGATGCCTTCAAGGCATTCGCCAAGAGCTTCAAGGAACGTTGGGGTGCAGAACCTGCCGACGACAAGGTCAGTGGCCTGAGCTACGATGCGGCAAACATCATCTTCAAGTCCATGAACTCTGACATGAGCCTGACCAAGACCTTGAACAACAACAACGAGTTCAAGGGCGTGTATGGCAACATCAAGTTTAGACGTGGCGCCAACGTGAACACCAAGATCGTGACCGTCACCAAGGGCAAGTTCGAAGTTCTGAACGGCTGCCCGGAAAAGACTGACAAGAAGTAATCGACTTCTACTGACTGGAGTGTAAGAAGAGACCCCGCGGCTAACCGTCGCGGGGCTCTTTGTTTCTAGGAGGAGAGAAGTTCGTTTGGGCTAGTCTTCGTAGCCGCAGCCGATGGAAGCCGCGACAAAGTCCGGGGACTCGCCGTTTCTGTACAGGACGTGGAGCGTATCGTCGTCCACCACGTCGTCCAGGTTAACGCCGCTGGTGGCGCTCAGTTCTTCAGCGATCCTGGTCTTAAAATTCTGGAAACCAGTATGGATCATGTAGAACGACAGTGCGGATGTTCTATGGAGCAGTTTCATAAGACCTCCGTTAGAAATCAAGACAGAATGTCAACAAAACTAAACACAATGGTTTGTGAATTGTTGATACGTTGTGAAATCCTTGATAATAGTATAGGTTTTTATAACCGAAATTCCAGAAAAAAAGGAAAATGTAAGTAACTGGCCTAAGAAACGCAAACGGGATCCGCCTGCAATTTTTCGGTACAAATGAATGGGTACTGCATTTTAACCCGTTGAAATACAACGACTTATCGAATTCGGACCCGGCTAAATCGGCATTTTGCACCACAGGGGGAACCTATTCTATTTTGGAATAGAAACAGGCCTGAAAAGTCCCGGATTTTACCCACAGGAGCAATCCGTTATTTGTGAATAAACTGTTTAAAAGAAAAAATAGGCACAACTTATCAACAATCCGGACGGAAGTCTTCCCTATTCTGTAAAGGCTAAAACTTTTGTAAATTTGGGAGACGATGAAAAGAGCAATCGCCCTCGTACTGATGGTCCTTACGATGGTCTTCGCCGAAGAAGCGAAGCCCTCCCTGGCGTTATCCGAAAGCCAGATGGCCTTGTGGGACAAGGTTACTTCCCTCACCGTGTCCTTAAAGTATGGAGAGGCCATGGAAGCCGCCAAGCAGTTCCGCAAGGTGGACGATGGCGCCGGCTGCGTTCTGGAAAACGTAGTACGCATCAGCATGTATGACGACAAGGGTGACACCACCGCCCTACTCAAGGCGGGCAGGCAGCTGGAATCCTGCAAGGCGGAAGGCCTGTGGGAGGCTCTCCGCAAGTTCGAGTTCGGCTACGTCCAGACGGAGACCGGACATTCCGTGAAGGGCGCCATGACTACACGCTCCGCCGCCAAGATGTTCGAGGAATCCGACGAGCTGGACGCCAAGGCATTCTTCGCCATCTACGCCTACTATATTGACCAGAGCTTTAGCTGGCTTCCCTTCAAGTCGGATAACCGTGCGGCCTATCTCAAGACCCTGGACGAAGCCTCCCTCAAGTCCACCCGCTTCTGGCTGCTGTTCCTGACACCCCTTGTGTGGATGTATTACGACAAGGAAGATTTCGCCACAGGTCTCAAGCTTTGCGACCGCGGGCTGTCCAAGGCCCCGAACCATCCGGTACTCCTCCAGATGAAGGCCGACATGCTCTACCGCATGAAGCGTTACAATGACGCCGCCAGCATATACGAGGCAAGTGCCGTAAGCTACGAGAAACGCACCGGCAAGTCTATCCGCTACTGGTGTGCGGTGCTGAACCTGATCCGCATCTATCACGACGGTGGCAACCCGGAAAAGTCCGGCGCCTGGAAAAATAAGCTGGACGATCCTTCCTACAAGGCCCTGGAAAACTGGATGCCCGGCTCCCTCATGAGTGACCTGAAGAAGCGCGACCTTCTCTAGCCACTTCACTTGTTAAAATAATTTATCAAAAATAGTCCGTACAAACGGGTGTATCACAACGTGTTATAGGTATAAACTTAACACGGAGTTAGTATGCCGCAAAAAGCGCTACGGATTGGATTCTTTCTGGATGGTTATACACTTAAGAAGGTGAACGAATATTACAGGGTTCACCACAGGTACCATTCCAATGTGGATTTCAGGGGATTGAAGAGCTGGCTGGAAATGCACCTGAGCAAGGTGTTTGCCGATGGCGGCCGCCCCATCGAGATGGAATGCCATTATTATCACCCTCACAGGAATCCCCATATCTACGGTAGTTCCGTCAGCGGGGTGCTGAAGCTGGAACACGAACTTTGCACTGCCGGATTCCAGGTCCATTACAGCAACATGACCGAGGACAACGGCATGATGGGACCGAATCTGGGCTTGATGGAGGACGCGCTCCTTATCGCCTCCTATCACAAGATGGACATTGTGGTACTGCTCAGTACCCAGGGCCAGTATGCGCCGCTTCCCGATAGGCTCCGTATGATGGGGGTGCCTACGGTGCTTCTGGGATGGGACTTCGTGTATCCCAAGGGCAAGAGCGCCGTCCGCTGGAAGACGGATTCCTGCCTTAGGGAGTATTGCGCCCACTACGTGGCCATGGAGAAGGTGATGGATATGGACCCGAAGTCGGACCAGCCGCCCCGTGGCTTCTTCTTTCAGAAGGAAAGGAACTTTGACCGCAAGCGGGATCCCATGTGGCGCGATACTGTTACAAAACTCAGGCGGCAGTTTCCGTCCTGTGCCAAGCAGGCCTAAAACGACAAAAAAATCCCGCCTTGGAGGGCGGGATTTTGAAGACCGGTGTAAGCTTCGGCTAAAGCTTGTCCATCTGCTTCCTCTGCCAGTCGCTGAGGAAAGTCCAGGTGACGCGCAGGCCGATGCAGAAGGTGTCGCCATCGTTGTCCGTATCGTACTTGCGGTTGCCCAGGTCGTCGGACAGCAGCACGCCTTCCACATCCAGTTCGTTGTAACGGATGTAGCGGTAACCGGCGTAGAGGCCGATTGCGATGGGATCCAGTTCCAGGCGGAGTTCCAGTTCTGCAGCGAAGGTGCTTGCGAAAGTGCTGTAGTAGCGGTCACGAGCATCGGCGGTGTTGCTTCCGTCGGTAACGGTATAGTCGGATGCAAAGTGGAAGTTGATCAGGTTGAATCCGATGCCGACTGCGGGAATCAGGTTGATGAAGGTGGATTCGCCAAAGAGCTTCCAGCCGAACATCCAGTCAACGCCATAGGAGAACCACTTGACGTCGTACAGGGGGAACTTTACGGCGTCGCCAGAAGAGCTTTCGTCCAGCGGGGTTGCGCTATAGCTTGAAGCCGGGCGTTCGGAAACCTGGGTCGGCATGAAGTTGATGTCCATCCAGGTGAGGAACTGCTTGTACTGGGCACCTACATTTACGTGGAGACCCATGTAATAATCGTCGAAGCGGCCGTACTTGGAAGTGGGCTTTCCGCCATAAAGCTGGGAGGTGGAAGAATCACCAGGTGCAGTATACTGATGCTGGCCATTGTAGAGGGCGGTCTTGTTCACATAGCTCTGGAACTCGTCCGTCATCAGGCGGTAGTCGGCACCAAAGGAAATGAAACCACGGACGTGGTCCTTTTCATAGAAACCGTTGTCTTCTTCGGCGAAGGAAACGGGTGCAAGTGCCAGGACGCTAAGGACTGCAGCTTTCAAAAAAGAGGTTATCTTTGTTTTCATAGCAAAAAAAATACATTAAGTTTTGAACTTTTGCAGTGAATTTTTTCATAAGGCGTTAAAAATCAACGATTTACGAGTGTTTGGAGGCTTTGAGGTGTTGAATATTTGTGGAAAAATGGGGGCGTGGACCATGGTTTTGGTCCTGCTGGTTATGCTGGTTGGTTGCGGGAACGATAAGGCCCGGGCAGAAAAGGGCGGGGGAGAAATTTCCTGCAGGGACCACCTCTACGGCAGGAACGTTTATAAAATGGTGATTTTTGACGAGTATTTTCCGTCGGAATTGTCCAAGTTCCTTTCTCCAATGATGGCTTTGTCTATTGAGAACGACTGTGATGGAGAACGGGCCGTATTGATTCGTTCTGTTGTGGGGCGGGATACCTTGGACAAGATTTTTGTGCTTAGGGATTCTGCGGCCATGGCGGAGAATAAGCCGTTACCTCCAGATATTGCCGATGCCAAGGTTTTGCGTTACCCCCTTGAACGAGTGGTTGTCCTTTCGTCTGCGCAGATTGGCTACATGACCCGCCTTGGCCTGGAAGATCGTATTGTGGGTGTTGGGGAAGGAAAGTATATTGCGGATTCTACTTTGTATGCAAAGGTCGCCGCGAAGGAGATTGTGGAAATTGGATATGGCAATGCTGCCGATTATGAAAAGCTTATGGCCCTGAAGCCAGACCTTGTGATGACCTTTGCCACGGGCGGCGGCCAGGATGACTACGAGCGCATGGAAAAGCTTGGCCTGCCGGTAATGCTGACGCCGGAGTGGCGCTCCAGTAGTCCAGTCACCAAGGCGCGCTGGCTTGAACTTTACGGGGTGATGTTTGGCGTAGAGGAATTGGCAAAAGCCGAATTGTTGAAGAGTGAGTTGGCCTACGGTACCGTTTATGCTAGTGCAGATTCGGGCTCGTCAAAGCCCTGCCCTCGTGTACTTGCGGGCATGAGCTACGGAGGTGTGTGGTATGCTCCTGGTGGAAACAGCTACACGGGCAATCTCATCAAGGATGCTGGCGGTTGCTACCTGTGGGCTTCCGACACCACCCGCGAATTGAAGCTGACCATTGAAGACGTGATGGCCCTGGCTGATTCCGTAGACATCTGGATCAATCCGGGCATGTTTGGATCGCCTGAGGAAATTCTCGCAGCTGAACCTCGTGCCGCCCATATCAAGGCTTTCAAGAACAAGAGGGTGTTCCAGAACGATGGCCGCAAGGGGCCCGGCGGCGGAAATGATTTTTATGAAAGTGCGGTGGCCCGGCCTGCCGAATTGCTTTGGAATTTGAAGAAACAGTTTGGCACTGCTCCGGAAGTTTTACCCAAAACAACCCTAGGGAAGCCAATTAGGCCTATTTCCGTAGATACTTCCTTTGAATGGTACCACAATATTTTCTAATATTGATAGTATGATGAAACCTCACACAGGTATTGGCGACTGGATCGCGGCGAACTACGAGATGGGTACCCCCTTCTTGCAGCAGGTTCCCCGTGACTGTGCCGACTATTTGCTTTTGAATGCCCAGATTCGTGAATACGATGCTGGTGACGTGATTATCAATGGCGGGACCATTGGTGATTCATTCTGTGTGCTTCAGAGTGGCCGCGCCTTCATTTGCGGTCAGATTCTTCCCGACGGTCATTACAACACCTTGGCTGCAGTTGAGGCTGGCGCCTGCTTTGGCGAAATGTCCATCATCTGTAACGAGCCTACCAGCAATACGGTGATCGCCGCCGAAGACGGTTGCACCGTACTTCACATTCCCCGTGATGAATTCGTGAAGTTCCTGGACAAGAATCCCAACATCATGGTTTACCTGTACAAGGTGGTGGCTGACCGACTCCGTGCCAAGAACCAGGCCTTCGATGAATTCGAACGTCTGTCCCTGTTGGCCTCCGGCAAGGTGCTCCCCTTTATCGATTTTGCCCAGACCATGGAAAAGAGCCGCATCACCGGTACGGTCCTTTTCGAATGCAATGGCGAAAGCGGCTTTATTGCATTCCGTGACGGACGTATCTGCTGCGCCAAGTGTGGCAAACTGGCAGGTCCGGATGCATTTGAAAGGCTCCTCTCCTGGGGTGACGAAACACTTTACAAGCTTGATACTCACTTGATGCCCGAAGTCGTGAATATCAACCAGATGACTGATACTACCAGTCTCATTCTGGACGCTTTAAGAAATATTGATGAAAAACAAAGTGCACAGCACTAGCTGGCACGACACAAGTGCCCCGTATAGGGCAAAGGAAAAAAAATGAACTACGCAGACGCTGGTGTATCTCTGGCCCGTGCAGACGAAGCAATGGTCGGAGTCAAGAAGTCCGTCCGTACCACCTTTAACGAAGGCGTTCTCGGTGACGTAGGCAACTTCGGTGGCCTGTTCACTCTGAACCACCTGGGCATGAAGGACCCCGTTCTCGTCAGCTCCGTTGACGGTGTCGGTACCAAGCTGAAGGTCGACATCGAAATGGGTACTCATACCCTTCCTGGCCAGGACATCGTGAACCACTGCTGCGACGATATTCTCGTCCAGGGCGCACGTCCCCTGTTCTTCCTGGACTATGTGGCTACCGGCCGTCTGGAACCGGGTGTCATGGACCAGCTGGTTGCAGGTATGGCCAAGGCCTGCCGCGAAAACGGTCTCGTTTTGATCGGCGGTGAAACTGCTGAAATGCCGGGCTTCTACGGTCCGGGTGACTACGACATCTCCGGTACCATCGTGGGTGTGGTTGAACGCGAAAACATCATCGACGGCAAGAAGATCAAGCCGGGTACCATCATCCTCGGTCTCCCGTCCACCGGTCTTCACACCAACGGCTACTCTCTGGCCCGTAAGGTTCTCTTCGACGTTGCCGGCTACAAGGTCGACACTCCGCTGGAAGGCACCGACATGACCATCGGCGAAGCTCTCACCATGCCGCACCGCAGCTACTACCCGAGCCTCATCGATCTCTGCAACAAGAAGATCATCCAGGGTCTCGCACACATCACTGGTTCCGGCTACCAGGGCAACATTCCCCGTATCCTCCCGGACAACGTTGATGTTATCATCGACCGTACCTCCTGGGATCCGTCCCCGATCTTCAAGCTCATCCAGAAGGAAGGCTCCGTGGAGAAGGACGAAATGTACTCTACCTTCAACATGGGCATGGGTATGTTGATCTTCATCGACCCGGCTGACAAGGCTGAAGTGGTTGCCCATCTCGAAGCCAAGGGCGAAAAGTGGGTGCAGGTCGGCGAAGTCGTCGAGGGCTCCAAGACCGTCAAGTTCAAGGACTAGTTAAGTTGCAAAGGGCGGGGCTGTTCCCCGCCCTCTGGACTCCCACCCCAGCTAGCCTGCTGATGAGTTCCTCGATAGGGAACGTTTTCGGCTAGCGAGAGTCAGGTTGGTTCGGGGCTGTTCCCCGCCTTTTTCATTGGGTTTTAAAAAGGTCCGCGCGTATGCACGGGCCTTATTTTGTTTGTAAAAAACGAAAATCCTTTGATTAGATAGAAAGAGCTGTCCACTACTTGTCTTCAAAGCGGTAGGTGGTGCCTAGCAAGGTGACATAGTCTGCCCTGGCGTAGGATTCGTTTACCTTGAAGCTCATGTCAAAATTGCATACGCAGTTGGCCTGGGGGCTGCTGTCCTGAAGGTCGATAATCAAGGTCATGGTCTTGGCAACGAGGTCTAGCTTGTAGTCATAAGTAAAGCTGACCTGGTCTGGATCCATGCCGCAGTTTGCCGATACATTGGGAATGGTGATCTGATATAGATTCTTGCCTATTTCTTCCCTTTCGGCATATGTTTCCTTGTACAGGCTGTTGGTAAGTACATCATCCGCAGAGTTGTCCTTGCAAGTGCTGATGGTAAACTTGGAGGTACGTTCCTTTTCTTCCCTGGAGTATTCCGTTACCAACTTGAGGTCTTTTCCTCCAACGAGAACAGTAGTTGCGCTTGCTTCCTCTTCACTGACGTCAAAGATGAAATCGCAGGTGTTCATGCAGCTTGCCGGAATGCCTTCCGAAACGAGACTGAGGTTCAGGGTGTCTCCCTCCAGATAGCTTTCGCTGTGGGTGCCCTTGGAATAGCAATAAAGTTTTTGATTCCTGACTTCGATCTTGTAGGAACCATTTTCCTGGTATAGGCGAGCCTCCGAAATGCCGTACAATTCGGAAAAGTCGTAATTGTCGCAGTTCTCCACATCAAAATCGCTGACTCTCTTGCCGTTGGGGGAGCCGTTTCCCGAGGTGGTATCGCTGTGGTCACAGGCGGTCATGGCAAATGCGCAAACCAGGATTTCCACGGTAATTAGATGAAAAAAGCGTCTCATATTGTTCCCTTTTGTCCTTACAACCCTAAAGTAAACTGTAAATGAAACGAAAATTGGCTAAAATAGAGTAATTTTGCTAATTTTAATGATTTTTGATTAAAAATTATGTTTAAATGATACAATCTGTTCTATATGCGTCGGAGTACGCCATGGGAACATTTTAATCTTTCAAAAAGGTTCCAACTGTTTGAATTTCAACGTGTTGAGTATATCTTTAACTCAAAATGGTAAGGCGCCGTGTTTGGTGTAGTGGCGCTATGAGGTTTTTATGAAACATCTTTTCTATAAGACTTTGGTGGCAGGTGCCGTGGCCATGGCTGGCCTGGTAGCCTGCGGTGACGATTCTGGTTCCGGTAATCCGTCCTTGCCGTCCGGAAACAATACCTGTGCGGGCATCGTCGCAACGGAACAGGTTTCTGTAATTGACCTAGGTACTGCAAAGCTCCTGGTCTATCCTATCGGCATCGAAGGTTTGGGCAAGGTGACTCTTGCAGATGGCACTCCGTTCGGTAGCTACGATGGTACAAATATCTATGATCTTAACGGCACGGTCTACATGGAAGCGGGCTATGCTGATATGCAGAACAAGTGCGCTGCTACCGCTACGATCGATCCGGGTACTGGAGAAGTTTTTCCCAACTCCTCTGCAAGCGTCCCGGGTACCGATCCTGTTCCTGCATCTTCCGCAACGGTTCCTGGTATTGATCCCGTTCCCGGCTCTTCCGCAACTATTATTCCTGGCATTGATCCTGTGCCCGGTTCTTCCGCAACGGTTCCCGGCACCGATCCTGCTCCGGCAAGTTCTGCCGCCCAGGAAGTCCCCAAGGATGAAAACGGATTCCCCACCATCGAATCCTACGGCGCTCCCCCCGCAGAATATACCAAGGAAATCCAGAACAATGGCAAGACTGGCTGGAGCTCCCGTTACTGGGACGCCTGTAAGCCCCATTGCTCCTGGCTCAGCAGCGTCGATACCACCAGCGAGGAAACTTACCAGGCTGGCATGACCGTTGCCCGTAACTGCAATATCCACGACGTGGAAGTTCCCGCCTTTACCCTGGGTCATGCAGTTCAGCAGTACTGGATGGGTTACGAAGGTACTCCGAGCGCCTGTGTTAACGAAAATGCCGGCGGTACCTATACTTGTACCGACATGGCTCCCATCGCCCTGAACGATACCCTTGCCTATGGCTATGTGGCTGGCTCCGGCGAATTGTACAAGTATGGTTGCGGTAAGTGCTATCACTTGCAGTTTAACGGCGGTAACCACGCCAATGACGTAAAGGCGACCCACAAGGCTCTCAAGGGAAAGCACATGATCGTCATGGTTTCCAACATCGGTTACGACGTGGAAGCAGGCCAGTTCGACATGATGGTGCCGGGTGGCGGCGTGGGCGCATTCAATGCTCTTTCTACCCAGATCGGCGTTCCTCCTAGCGGCCTTGGTGCAGGCAACGGTGGTTTCCTGACTGAATGCCAGAGCAAGCTTGGCTGGGACAACACTGTAGAAAAATATCAGCAGTGCGTGATTGAAAAGTGTGAAGAAGTATTCAGTCAGTGGCCCAACTTGCTGCGCGGCTGTAAGTGGTATGCCGAATGGTACATGACTGCAGACAATCCCACCTTCAACTGGGAAGAAGTGGAATGCCCCCAGTACCTGGTGGACCATTACATTACCAACATCAATACTACCAAGGACAACCGTTATCGTTGGCGTGACGACTGGTCCGATTACAAGACTGGCGATGAACTCGCCACTCAGGAATGTCTGAACGACGAATATCCTCAGGGTTGCGCTCCGTAATGAAATATCCTTTTGCTAAAAGCTTTGTGGCGATCAGTGCGTTGGCTGTTGCAGGTCTTGTGGCCTGCGGCGACGACAATCCCTCTAATCCGGGACAGGGGAGTTCCCTTATTCCGGAAAGTAGTTCCGCTACTATTTCCCAGAATCCCAATACTTCCAGTTCTGTTCCCGGTCAGGTTGTTCCTGGCGTAAGCAGTTCCTCTGGAAATGTTGTCCCTGGTTCTAGTGCGGCAGTTCCTGGTTCCAGCGCAGTGGCGCCTGCCTCCAGTGATTCCCAGCCGGGTGTTATCCCCGCAAGTTCCGCTACCCAGGTGGTTCCTAAGGACGAAAACGGTTTCCCCACCTTGGAATCCTATGGCGCTCCCTCCGCCTTATATACCAAGGACATTTCCGCAACTGCAAAGCGCGGCTGGAACACCCGTTACTGGGACGCCTGTAAGCCTCACTGCTCATGGCTCAGGGAAAACGAAAACGACGTCACACGTGCGGATCGTACTTCCAATGAAACTTACGCTGCGGAACTTATGACGGCCCGTAACTGCAACATTCACGACGTCGAGGTTCCCACCTTTACGCTGGGTAACGTAAGCAAGGCCTGGCTGGGTTACGAAGGTACCCGAAGCGCCTGCGGCGACGAAAAGGAAGCCGGTGTCTTTACCTGTACCGACATGGCTCCCATTGCGGTGAACGATACTCTGGCCTACGCCTATGTGGCAGGCACCGCCGACAGCAAGTGCGGTAAGTGCTATCACCTGCAGTACGATGGTCATTTCAAGGATGAATTCGAGATGAATCCGCCCAAGGCTACCCATAAGGCTCTTAAGGGTAAGCATCTGGTGGTGATGGCCTCCAACATCGGTATGGATGTTGCCGGCGGTAATCCCGACCTTCCTGCAGGTCAGTTCGACTTGATGGTGCCGGGTGGCGGCGTGGGCGCCTTTGACGCTCTTTCCACCCAGGTGAACGGCAAGAACGTGAACTGGGGTGCAGGCTTTGGCGGCTTCCTTACGGAATGCCAGAAGAACACCAATTGCGGTACCGAAGGTTCCCTGGATTGTTACCAGACCTGTGTCAAGGACATGTGCGATGCAGCATTCGGTAACGCAGGCCTTCCCAACCTGCTCCGCGGTTGCCACTGGTTTGCCGACTGGTACATGGCTGCCGACAATCCCACCTACTACATCGAGGAAGTGGAATGTCCCCAGTACCTGGTGGACCACTACGTAACCCGCATCAATACCACCATCGAAACCAACATCAAGAAGCGTACCGACTGGTCCGATTTCAAGGAAGGCGATGTGCTAGATACCTTGCACTGCTGGAAGGCTGGTGAAGCTCCTGCAGAACCTGGTGGATGGCAGAATCCCAGCGCTGGTTGCGACGTACCCCAGTAATCCAAGCTTTTAAAAACTCGTGGAAAAATCCGCGAGTTTTTTTGTGCAGAACTTGGTCTAGTATCCGCTTTTTATATTTTGTAGTAGAGGTTAGGTGATGCGTAACGTTCTTTTTATTCTTCTTTTACTGCCCATTGTTCTGTTCGCTCAGACGGACTGGAGCAAGTCTCCCTATGATCAGCCTTCTGTTGAAATCCAGAATTACGAGACGGCCGCTCCCGATGTGGAAAAAATACAGGAGCCTGAAAACCAGGTGGTTCTTATTGAAGGCTTTGATAAGGGGTGGTTCAGCACAGGGCTTCTTGGAAGCAAGGTCTACATCATGGATGGGGATACGGTCCGTTACGACAGGTTTGAATCTCTCGTTTCTGGTATGCCTAAGGCCAAGGAGGAGCTGAGTTCCTCTAAAAACTGGGGGTATGCTGGAATCATCTTTGCATTGGTGGCTGTCGTTGGCGTGAACGTGTGGGCTTATGGTTCCGATGATGTGGCTACCGGTGGGGCCATCGCCACCTTGGGGGGATTTTTCCTGGAAGGCTACTGTGTTCGCCAATCCAACAACCATTACAACACCGCCGTCGATATTTACAATGCCCTCCAGAGAGGGGATGAGGTGCCCACGCCTTCCGATGTCTGGGGCGATTAAGGTGCCATGACGATGTGGTCAGCCATGTCCACAAATAGCGTTTAAAATTTAGGCGATCTCTTCAAATAAAATTATTTTTTAAGGGCGTCGTTCAAGGGATGGACGGTCGCCTTGTTGTTTTGGAGATTGGTGTATGATAAATTTTGAAGCACGCGGTTTTGCCGCAGGTTTGGGCTGTATTGCTGTTCTCGCCGCCAGCGCCTTTGCAATTACCCCCAACCCGAATTTAAGCATTGGCAAGAACCTGTATGTTGACGGCGCCGTCAATTCCAACCAGAAACCTGGAACTTATACGGATGGCCATCTGGATGCTAACCAGATTGCATCTGTTAGTGATTTTGCCTTGAATGTGGGGAAGCGACCTTCCAAACTTTTTATCACTTGGGAAACACGTGGTGATGAAGCCTGGCTTGGAGATAGATATGTGCAGGTGCAGTCTTCCTGTATCCATCATCATGCAAAGGGATCCAGCCTTGAAAATTTTAAGGTCATGACTTCCTCCAACTCCACTAACGGTGTGGACGGCGACTGGGAAACGGCTGCGGAAGTGGGGGAGAGCGGTGCCATGAGCCGTGGGCTCGCAATTGATTTTGCAGGCAAGTCCTGGTTTAGAATTGTGACGGATAGCCCTGTTGCCAACCTGGAAGAGATTGGCGCTTATGATATGAGCAATGGCGGTGACGATACCTGGTTCTTCCTGGGTACAAGCATTACCCAGATGGGAATGAAACAGTCCGAGGTGGATTCCAGTTTCGCCCAGCTGATCCACGCCCGTTATCCGAAATATTATCCCGTGATGCTGCGAGGCGGCGTTGCCTGCGTTACCTCTAGTGGCGTGGTGGATGGTCTTGCATCTTACAGCGAGTATGCAGGTAACGTAAAGTACTGGGCAATCGAGATGGGAACGAATGATGCCTGGGGTGGTAGCGATTACAATCTGGAAACCTTCAAGGCGAACATGCAGGACATTATTGACGTTGCCAAGCGGAACGGCGCTACTCCCATTATTGCCCGCATGATGGCTACCAATCCCGAAGTTGCCGGATGGCAGGTCCACGAGGATTATTTGAAGGCGATTGAGGAACTGACGGAAGAGAACCATTTGCCGAAAGGGCCTGACTTTTTTGCCTATTTTTCTAATCATCCCGAGGAACTGATTGGGGGAAACGATGGTGTGCATCCTAATGAAGTAGGGGCCGCCAGCATGCATCGCCTGTGGGCGGAAGCCATGGCTCCGCTGTATGAATCAGGCTCTGTTTCCGATGAAGGAATTGATTCACGACGAGTTCGTTTTGAGATTCCTGAAATTCGTGTGACGGGAAAGTCCATTGCTGTAACGGGGCTGCAGAACAACCTGCAGATGACTGTCATGGACGTAATGGGGCATGCGGTGGAAAACCGTAACCTTCCTGCGGGTCACTACCTGGTGGTCATTCGTGATAACGGATCTTCTTACTCCACGAAAGTGACTGTGAAATAAGAAAAAAAAGGTTTACCAAAAAAGAATTTCACTTGCTTCAACTATGGTATATCTTTCGGTTCTAGGTCGGAAGACCTGGAATTAGGAAAAGGAGAACAAGTTGAAGTTTGTGTTTATGATGGTCTGCGCCCTTGCGCTGGCTACTTTTGCTACCGCCAAGATCGATGCTACTGAACTGAAGGATACCCGTAACGGGAAGACCTATAAGGTAGTGCAGATTGGCGACTTGCAGTGGATGGCGGAAAACCTCAATTACGAGACCCGAAAGGAAAGCTGGTGCCTGGAAGACAAACAGGAAAACTGCGACAAGCTGGGCCGCCTTTATTCCTGGGATGCCGCCAAGAAGGCGTGCCCCGCAGGCTGGCGCCTTCCTTCCAAGATTGAATTTGAATACCTGGTAAAGCTCGCCGGCGGCGTGCAGGATGTGGACATGAACTTCCTCTGGATCCGCGGCGCCTACGCCCTGAAATCTACCTCCGGCTGGGAAGACAACCGCAACGGTACGGACGAATTTGGCTTTAACGCCATTCCTACCGGCTATTTCCACGGTGGTTTCGCCGACTTCGAGGACACCAACAAGGCGGGTTTCTGGTCCTCCTCGGAACATAACTACACCACCGCCTTCTACATGTCCTTCGATTCTGCCAACAAGAACGCCACGATCGACAATCTGGACAAGATCAACGGTTATTCCATACGCTGCGTGCGATAGGAACCATATACCCGTTTGGAATAATAAAACGACTACAGATTCTTTCGCATTTCTTACAATCTTGCTACATTGAAAGGCAGGATAGGTGAGAAATGGCAATATTGAATAAGATCGTGCGTCAAAATGAAGCGGAAGCGAACAAGACTGTTGCAAATGTCTTGTTCATTACTTTCTGTATCTTTTCCATCATTTACGTACTGAATCTCCTTAAGGTTTTCATTATCGATCAGAAGGTCATGACGGTGGCCTTTGTGCTTGGCGGATTTCTCCTGTTGAGTCCCCAGGTTCTAAACCGAATCTTCGGTTCCGAAAATCCCAAGCTTAAGTATATCTACGTCACCTTGACCAATCTAGTCCTATTCGACATCGAGGTGACGCTGTCCTTCCATGCGGTAGTGATTTACGCTTTCCCCATTGCCCTTGCAGGGCTTTATTTTTCCAAGAGGGTGACCCTTTACGGTTTGATCCTTACCATGCTGGTGTCTATGGGTGGTCAATTTGCCGGCTTTTACCTGAACTATGTCCCCGACCAGAACTTCCTGGTGATGAAGCGCCTGATCCTGTTCAGCGTTCTTCCCAAGGCGCTGACCCTCGGTAGTTTCGGATACTTATTGTACTTCATTACGGACCGCACTACAAAGCTTCTGGACAAGCAGATTAATGATACCTCCAGGATCAAGGAGCTGAACAAGGACATGGTCCTTGGTTTTGCGAACCTGGTAGAAAACCGAGATGAAAATACAGGCGGCCATGTAAAGCGCACCAGCCGCTACGTGGAATTGCTGGCCAAGGAGCTGGCTGCCCGCGGAGTCTATAAGGACGTGGTTGATTCCGAATTCGTGAACAACCTGACTAGTGCCGCTCCTATGCACGATATCGGCAAGATGTCCATTCCGGATCAGATCCTGCAGAAGCCGGGTAAGCTTACGGATGACGAATATGTCATCATGATGTCTCACGCCGAAAATGGCGGAAGAATCATCAAGCAGACTTTCTCCCATATTGGCGACGATAAATACCGCCAGATGGTTTACGAGGTGGCACGCTACCATCACGAAAAGTGGAATGGCCGCGGTTATCCCGAAGGTCGTTCCAAGCAGGAGATTCCCCTGGCCGCACGTATCATGGCCGTGGCGGACGTGTTTGATGCCATCTCCCAGAAGCGCTGCTATCGCGAAGCCATCCCTCTGGAAGAGTGCTTCAAGATTATCGAGAATGGAAAAGGGACGGACTTCGAGCCCGTCCTGGTGGATGTTTTCCTTAGCATGAAGTCTCAGATCCAGCAGACCATGGCTGAAATCATCGACGAAGCTTAATTCTGAATTTTATTTCTTTCGTCTAAACGGACTACTTCTTCAACTTCAGCTTTCTCAGGAACTTGCCTAAAAGTTCGTTGAGGATGTCGCCGGCGTCCTTGCTGCCCAGGATTTTCTGGATGAATAGGGTCACGCAAAGAAGGATGACACCTGCAACGCAGCTGTAGATAACGAGAACCACCAGGTTCGTATTACGGACAAATTCACCTGTTACATGGTCCAGGCCCAGGGCTGCAACGATCATGATGCCGAAGGCTACCAGGGCGCGGCCCATGTTCAGCAATGCATTTTTCATACCGTCGGTACCGTTCTTGCGGGCCCACATAAAGATCATGGAAATCACCTGCAGAAGGGCTCCGGTGGCACCTACGATAGGCACGCTCTTGATGCCTAGAGGTTCGGAGAGCAGGATATAGGCGGGGATGGTGGCTGCAAAGATTCCGGTGTTCAGCAGGGTGGGAAGCCACATGCGTTCTGCGGCGTAGAAGCTACGGACAAGAACTGCCTGGAGGCAAAGGCCCAAGGATACGGGCAGGTACCAGCGCAAAATTTCGGTAATGGCCTCGGTGGTTTCGCGATGGAAGGCGCCACGTTCAAACAGGATTCGCACGGCAGGGAAGGAGAGTGCCCAAACAGCCACAACTGCAGGAATGAGGATGCAGAACATGCGGGAAAGGCTCTTCCAGATTTTTTCGTTGAGCTGCTTGATCTGACCTTCCTTTACCAGACGGGCCATGTCGGGGTAGCTGGTGACGGAAACGGAGAATCCGAAAACAGCCACCAGCGTGTACATCACGCGGTAGGCGTAATTCAGGCTGGAAATACCGCTGCCTCCAAAGCTAGAGCCGAAGCTACGGATAATGAATTCCAGACCGAACATGGAGCCAACTCCCAGGGACATGGGCAACATCATCTTGAAATAGCGAACGATGTCGGGGTGGGTGGGCTGCATGATCAGTTCGTACTTGACTCCGCCACGCTTGGCGCCAAAAATCTGCAGGGCGAAGAATCCGATGAAGGCGCCTACGGGAACGCCCCAGGCAAATCCTTCCAGACCGTAGTTCACGCCACTGTACTTACCGAGAAGAATTCCAAGCAGGCCGCCGCCAACGATTGCCACGTTGTAAATCAGGCCGGTGAGGGAAGGAATGAGGAACTGCTTTCGGGTGTGCTGCACGGCGACGAGAATGCTACCTACGAAGATGAAAATCTGACCCGGCAGGATGATGCGGCCATAGTAGGTGGCGCGTTCCAGAAGTTCCGGGGTGGCGCCGCTTGTAGTCAAAAGCGTTAACAATTCGGGCATGAATATAAAAGCCGGAACGACCAGTACCAGCAAAATAGCACCGAAGGTGTTCAGCACGTTGCTGAAGAACTTCCAGCTCTTTTCCTCGTCGCCAGCCACCTTGTAGCCCGTGAAAATCGGGATGAAGATGATTGACAAAAATCCGGTGCTTACCACATGGTTCAGAATATCCGGAATCATGAAGGCCAGGTCCAGGGCGTTCTTTTCGAGAGAGACGCCGGCGGCATGGGCCAAAAGCATTTCACGGAAAATTCCCAGCACACGGCTGAGGAGCATACTTACAGCGACAATAATGGCGGCTTTGTTCATGAGACACAAGTTAGAAACTTTTGTATATTTGTTTATATGAAAAAGTTATTTGCACTTATCCCATTTGCTCTTGTCGCTGCTGGCTTTGCCCAGGACGACGTGGATGAATATGAAGATTTTCAGCCGGAAGACAACAGCGCCCCTGTAGAATCCGCTCCTACGGCTGTAGCATCCTCTGACAACAATTCCTATGACGCTTCCGCCCCTACGGAAGTGCGTCAGGCTCCTGGTGAGAATTCCGACCTTCCCAAGGCCAAGCGTCCTACCTATAACTTCAAGAGCTATGGTCTGGGCGTCAGTGTATGGCACAACTGGGAGGATTCCAAGATCAATCCCAAGCGTGACTGGAGCCAGGGTTTCGTTTTCCATTACGGTCGTATCTGGGAACTGACGGAACATGGCGCCATTACCTTGATGGATAATTCCCAGTTTTCCTGGGGCGATGGGGAATTCCAGTGGTCCGAAGTGGCTCGCATTGGCGGTCGCTACTATTTCACTGACGACGTGATCTCCCCCTTCCTGGGAGGCGGTATTGGTCTTGGTTTCCAGTGGGATACCCACATGTCCGGCGACGATGTTTTCGCCTTCGGTTTTGCGGGTGGCCTGGAAGCTGGCCTGACTATATTCAAAACTTCTCAGACCCAGCTTGAAATAGGCTGTTCCTATGACTTTGTCACGGATTATATTGATTTCGGCGAGTTATTCGGTTCCTTCAACTTCTACGTTGCTGTGAACTTTTAGTTTCCCGGAAATATCCCTTTTTTAGGACTGTCCGGCATACACCTGCCGGACAGTTTTTTTTGTATGGGGTGCCGAATTTTTATATTTGCGGGGACTAAATTTGAGGTTTTATGAAACTCTGGAAGAATGCTGGAGCTATTCCGTTCTTTGTATCCGCGTTCTGTACTTCCTTTGTACAGATGGGTCTATTTATAGTTTTCCAGCGCTGGTTGTCCTTTTCCTTCATGGGTCCTAGCTTTTTCTGGCGCAGCATGCTGCTCCAGTTTGCGTTGTTCGTGCCCTGCATCTTCATGATGCCTGCGACCAGCTACTTTACCAGTCGTTTCCGCAAGGGACGGGTCATGGCCTGGTCCTCCGTAGGCATGTCTGCGGCCCTTATCCCCATTGCCATCCTTTTCGGTCTTGACATCGGGTGGGTGGCCTTTGGACTCGTCCTGCTTTTTGGAATTTTCTATGCCATCTTTACGCCTGCGAAACTGGCGGTCACTAAGGAAATCTTCGGCGAGGAAAACCTTGCCCTTGCAAACGCCTGGCAGATGGTCTTTTCCGTCCTGGGTATTGCCAGTGTCTCTTGCCTTACGGTGGGCGCCCTGCCGGAAGTAAGTCCCGAAACCGCCTTTGTCCAGGAAATCAACCTTCCGGGGACGGTCTTCAACTTCTCTGTTTTGCCTTACCTGTTCCTGGGGATTAGCGTCGCCTCCACTATTTTCACGTTCTTCATTAGGGTGGGGGAGCGCCATACTAAAACCAAGTTCCGTTCTCCCAAGCGTATTTTCTCGTCCACCTGGTCTATTCCCCTGGTCCGCCTCTCTATTCTTGGCCTGTCCATTTTCTGGGCACTATCCCAGATCTTCCTGATGCTGTCCCAGGATCTTACGGGTGAACACCTGGTAAGCCTATTCCAGGGGTCCCTGGTGCTTACGGCTGTAGGTTACGTCTTTGGTTCCTTTGCCGCAGCTCGTGCATCCCGTAATTTTTACGAGACCGGGCTTATTCCGTTTGCTGTGGTGGGTGCCGCCATCTTGATGTTTGTCCTTCCCTTCGTCGAGAATATCATTGTTCGTTCTGTCCTGTATAGTATTCTTGGCTTTGTGGCGGGTTGCCTTTTCGTTCTGCTCCGTACCATTATTCAGCATTATACCAGGCCGGATACTTCGGGACGCGTCCATTCCGTTTCTTCCATGATCCAGATGAGCGTCATGTTCGTCTTCCTAGGGGCCCAGTGCCTGCTGCTTGCATTCTCGGATCTGGAACTGCAGCAGTTCTTCCCCATCCTGGGCGTCATCCTTACCATCTGTTTCTGGCTGACTCTTAGAAGAACTCCCATGGCACTTCTCCGTGCAGGTCTTCGATTCGCTTTCGCCTTTGTATTCAGGTACCGCGTCAATGTGATGGGCGTGCAGAACATTCCTGAAACTGGTCCGGTGCTGTTGGTGGGTCCCCACTTCAGCTATATCGACTGGGCCGTTCTTCAAATCGCAAGCCCTAGACCCCTGCGCATCGCAAGTAACCGCAATACATTCGCGGACTGGTACCAGCGCTGGCTTTTCCACGGCAAGTTCCTCATTCCCATTAACCGCCGCGATCCCAAGCCTGCCATGGAAGAGATCAACAAGGCTCTCAAGAATGGGGAAGTGGTGGTCATCTTCCCGGAAGGTGAAGTATCCAAGTCTCCTTTCATTTCCAAGTTCTCCCTGAACTACCACGAAGCCATCGTGGATACGGATGCCCTGATCGTTCCTTTCTATATCCAGGGCCTGTGGGGTAGCCGCTATAGCCACGCCAACGAATGCGTGAACCGTCCCCAGGTATTCAACCGTACGGTGAGCGTCGGTTTCTCCAAGCCGGTCCCTGCCGAAACTTCCGAGGAACAGGTTCGTGCCGATATCCAGATGCTCAGTGCCGATGTCTGGACCCTAGCCATGAAGCATTCCAAGACCATCGTGCCTCTATGGTTCAGGGCCATGCGCAAGAGACGCAACCGTCCTATCCTTATTGATCCTGCAGGCAAGCATGTTTCCGGTCATGGAATGATCCGCCTTTGCCATCAGTTTGGTGAACGTATCCATGCGGTTGCCAAGAGTGACAAGCGCGTGGGCTTCATGCTTCCTACTAGCCGTGACGCTGCTCTTGGTATTCTTTCCATTCTCGGTACCGGCAAGACTTCCGTGAACCTGAACTACACCGCTCCGGTGGATACGGTCCTTGGCTGCATCAAGAAGGCCGAAATTTCCACGGTGGTTACGACCCGCTACTTCTTTGATAAGCTGTGTGGCAAGAACGCTGCCTTCGCAGAAGTCGCCAAGGTCTGCAAGATGATTTATCTGGATGAGGAAGAATCCAAGATCGGTATGATTTCTCGCCTGTTGGATAGTGCCCTGATCAAGGTAGTTCCTGGTCGAGTGCTGCAGTTCTTCTGGTTCACTTCCGCAAAGCTGGACGATGATGCCCTCATCCTGTTCAGCTCCGGTTCCGAGGGTACGCCTAAGGGTGTGGAACTGACCCACTTCAATATTATTTCCAACTCCCAGCAGTGCGACTACATCGTGAAGCTGCACCGCGGCGATGTGATGACGGCCCTTCTCCCGCTGTTCCATTCCTTCGGCTTTACCATGACATTCATGATGGCCCTTCTGGATGCAGTCCCCATGGTGCTGTGTCCGGATCCCACGGACATCAAGACGCTGGCCCGTGTCTGCGCCCAGTACAAGGCAACCATCCTGATGGGTACGCCCACCTTCCTTCGCGCCATCGCCATCAACCGCTGGGTCCACCCTATGTGTCTGGATTCCATCCGTATGATCGTGGCTGGTGCAGAAAAGCTCCGTCCCGAAATGCGCGATGCCTTCAAGCTGAAGTTCGGTAAGGACATCTACGAAGCTTATGGCTGTACGGAACTTTCCCCGCTTGCAACTCTTAACGCTCCTAACGTGCTTCTGGATGACTTCCTGACCATGTGCAAGTGTAGCGACACTTCCAGTATCGGCCAGATCATTCCGGGTTCCGTCGGCGCCATTATCGATCCCGAAACCAACGAGTTCCTGGATCCCTCCAGCGAAGGCATGCTGGCTGTTACAGGTCCCCAGGTCATGCGTGGTTACCTGAAGGATCCCGAAAAGACTGCCGCTGGTATTTTTGAAAAGGATGGCCGCCGCTGGTACAAGACTGGGGACAAGTGCACCATCACCGCCGACGGCTTCGTCCAGATTCTCGGTCGTTACAGCCGATTCGCAAAGCTTGGCGGCGAAATGATTTCCTTGACCGCCGTGGAACTTCGTCTTGCAGAAACCGGCCTTCTGGAAGGTATGGAATTTGCGGTGGTTGCAGTTCCCGATTCCGTCAAGGGCGAACGTATCGTGCTGATGGTGGTGGGTGACTTCGATCCGGAAGATCTCTCCCGCAAGATCCGCAAGTCCGGCATTCCGCCTCTCATGATTCCTGGCTCTGTCTTCAAGGTGGATAGCATTCCCAAGCTGGGATCTGGCAAGTGGGACTTCCCCAACATGAAGAAGCTGGCTATTGAGCTGGTGGAACAGGCTGGCGTGAAGTAATCCAAACATCGTTCGGAACGATGTCACCCTGAACTTGTTTCAGGGTCAGATAAAAAAGGCTGCGTTCATCACGCAGCCTTTTGTTCAGTCATCCTGAACTTGTTTCAGGATCAGCTGTTTAGCATTTTACACATCCAGGTTGTAGGAGTGCAGATACTTTTCCTGTTCGGCAGTGAGAGTATCGATTTCCTTGCCCAGGAACTTCAGCTTCTTGCGGGCCACTTCCTGGTCCACTTCGCGAGGAACGTCGATGATCTTTTCCTTCAGTTCGCCGGCGTGTTCCACCAGGTACTTTGCAGAGAGAGCCTGGATAGCAAAGCTCATGTCCATGATTTCAGCCGGATGGCCGTCGCCGCAGGCCAGGTTCACCAGGCGGCCTTCACCAAGGACAAATACCCACTGGCCGGTGGGCAGCTTGTAGCCCATGATGTTCTTGCGCTGTTCGCGAATTTCAACGGCGTTCTTCTTCAGCCATGCCACGTCGATTTCGCAGTCGAAGTGACCGGCGTTGGCGAGGATGGCGCCGTCCTTCATTACGGAAAGGTCTTCAGCATCGATAACGCCGTCGCAGCCGGTAACGGTCACGAAGAAGTCGCCGATCTTTGCAGCTTCGCGCATGGGCATTACGTCGAAACCATCCATGACAGCCTCGATTGCCTTCACCGGATCCACTTCGGTGACGATGACGCGGGCGCCAAGACCCTTGGCACGCATGGCGGTACCCTTACCGCACCAGCCGTAGCCAGCCACAACAACCTGCTTACCAGCCACGATCAGGTTGGTAGTACGGTTGATGCCGTCCCATACGGACTGACCAGTACCATAGCGGTTGTCAAAGAGATGCTTACAGTCGGCATTGTTCACGCGGACCATGGGGAACATCAGCTTGCCAGCCTTGTTCATGGCTTCCAGGCGGATAATCCCGGTGGTGGTTTCTTCGCAGCCGCCGATAATGTTGGGAATGAGTTCCGGCATTTCGTTGTGGACCATGTTCACCAGGTCGCCACCGTCATCGATAATGATGTTGGGGCCGCACTGCAGAGTGTGACGGATATGGTCTTCGTATTCCTTTGCAGTAGCGTCGTACCAGGCGTGGACTTCCATGCCTTCCTTCACGAGGGCTGCAGCCACGTCATCCTGAGTGGAGAGCGGGTTGGATCCGGTCACGTACATTTCTGCACCGCCAGCCTTCAGCACCTGGCACAGGTAACCCGTCTTTGCTTCCAGATGGACGGATAGAGCAATCTTCTTGCCGGCGAAGGGCTTGGTCTTTTCGAATTCTTCCTTCAGCATGCCCAGGAGGCTGCAGTTGCGATGAACCCATTCCAGTTTACGTTCGCCAGATTCGGCCAGGCTAATGTCTCTGATTTCACTTGCCATATTATTTTCCTTTGGTTAGTGTTGTCACAGCCGAATTTTTAGGGATGGTCGTCTGTCCTATCATCCGTTTTTTTCAAAAATAAAAATTTAAACGTATTCCTTGTTTTCCAGGCCCATGCGCTTGATGATTTCGTTCACCTTCTGGTACACCAGCTTTTCGTCCAGGGTAAGGACCTTGCGGTTTTCCATGGTCACCTTGCCGTCAATAATCACGGTGTCCACTTCACTTCCGTTGGCGGAATAAGAGAGGCCTGCGATCAAGTTGTTCTTGGGCATCAGGGAAGGATTGTTCAAGTCAAGGATAGCGATGTCTGCCTTCTTGCCCACTTCCAGGGAACCAATCTGGTTTTCAAGGCACAATGCCTTGGCGCCGTTAATGGTGGCCATGCGGAAAACCTCCCGGGCGCTGACGCACTGGGGGCTCTTATGAGTTCCCTTGTGGATCAAGGCCAACAGGCTCATTTCATGGAACATGTTCAAGGAATTGTTGGAGGCGGCCCCGTCGGTACCCAGGCACACGTTGATGCCCTTGGCCATCATTTCGGGAACAGGAGCAAATCCGTTGCCCAGCTTCATATTGCTTGCGGGATTGGTCACCACGGAAACTCCCTTGCGGGCCATGATGTCCATATCGACTTCATCCACCTGGACGCAGTGGGCGGCAATGCAGGGAACGTCAAAGAGCCCGTTCTTGTCGGCCATGACGATGGGGGAGTAGCCGTACTTTTCCTGGGTGCCCTGGATTTCGGCCACGCTTTCGGAAAGATGCACATGGATGCCGATGCCAGCCTTCTTGGCTTCGTCGGATACGCGACGGAAATAATCCTCGGTGCAGGTGTAGGGGGCATGGGGACCGAACTTGAAAGTGATGCGGTCGCAGTCCTTGCAGAATTCCATTTCGTCATAAGTCTGCTGGATGCGTCCGCCGTCGTCTTCGGCGCTGCCGACGAGACCGCGGCACATGACGGCGCGCATGCCTGATTCCTTGATGGCGCGGGTGGTCTGCTTGATGTTCATCATCATGTCGTTAAAGCAGGTGGTACCGCTCTTCATCATTTCGATGATGGCAAGGCAAGCGCCCCAGTAGGTGTCCTCATCGGTCATCTTCTGTTCAATGGGATCGATGGTGCCGAACAGCCAATCCATAAAGGAAAGGTCGTCAGCCACGTTACGCATAAAGCTCATGTAGGAATGAGTGTGGCAGTTTACGAGACCAGGGATTGCAAGCTTGTCGGTACCGTCAATGACCTTGTCTGCCTTGAAGCCTGCGGGAGCTTCACCCATAGCAACAATCTTGTCGCCCTCGATATAGATGGAGGTTTCCTTCACTTCGTCCTTGGCGCCTGCAGGCACGATAGCCAATGTATTCTTAATGACGATTCCCATAATCATTTCCTTTTTATTCTGAATAAAAAATAGAAATTGTAATTCTCCATACAAAATTCCATTCCCCTGGAGTAGTATGCCTTTATTCCAACACAGAACGAAAAATTCAGAATTTTTCTTGTAAACTCTGGTTTACGAAATCTTAACTTTGTACCTTGAAAAGTGAGGCGACGTGGTTGCCGCCTACAAGGGCCCCAAGGCCAAAAAGGAGGATTATCATGAAAACGCTAAAACTTTCGCTGCTAGTTGCCTTGACGCTTATGGTGTCTATGTCATTTGCTTCCAGGATGGTCAAATCCAAGTGGGGCGATCTGGACCTGATGGCGGAAAAAGGTGGTAGTAAAATTCTCTGCACCATGGGTTTCAACGCGGAACTTGCCCTGATCAAGGAAGCGGAAACCGAAGCCCTGGTGAAAGGAGATTGCACCGGTTGGGTGCAGAAGTCCAAGATTGAATATGTTGCACAGGCTGCCGGCGATCGCACCATGGTTATCGATGACCAGATGATCGAAGGCTTTACCGACGACCCTTCACTCTTCTCCATCCTCAAGGATAATGTCGAAGATTTCGAAGGCGTTACTATTGACCGTGATTTTAGGGAATACTTGACTTATACCATCGACCGTGAGCAGACTGAAATGCGAAACGGTGAAAATTAGAATGAAAAACTCTCCTTAAAAACAGAAGGGCGGTCCGTAAGGATCGTCCTTTTGCTTATCTTGAAATATCCTGGGATTTGGGCGGTTGTCCGTCTTCCTTTTTCATCTTCATTTTCCGCACGTATTCCATGCCCGCAATGGACTTGTACTTCTCATTTTCTTCGTTCAGTATATCCACAAATTCGCAGAGGGTTTCCTTTAAATCCAGTCCTGATACGGATATAAGGTTAAAAAATACGGGTACGGATGGTTTTTTGGAACCTTTTTCCAGGCATCGGATATATTCACGGGAAGTATCGCTCAGGAATGACAACTTGCTCTGGGACTTTGACGCCCTAAGCTTGGCCATCAGGCGTATGAACGCCTCTTTGTATACTTCCGAAGAAAACATGTGTTAATGTTATAAACCATTACTTGCGTATAGCGCCAACTATAGTTGGCTCGCTTTTCTTTTTACGATTGCCCACTGTTTAAGAAAAAAAGTATATTGTGTGACGTCTGATGAAATTGGATTGTCTTATACCGGCCATTTTTGCCATGAGTTCCATTCTCCATGCGGCTCCGCAGGGGGAGGTTTCTTACGTTGCCGACCCGAAACTAGGCGATCCGTTCCAGGTTCTCTTTTATGATGCAGGCGATTCCAGCCAGTATCGAGCTACGCTGATCAGGTACGCGGGACCATTTGAGCAGGAAAACGGCAGTAAGCCCGAAGCAAAGGCCGTCGTCTTTTACATTCACGGATTTAATGACTATTTCTTCCAGAAGGAACTGGCCCAGAAGGCCGATTCCGCCGGCTATGCTTTTTATGCCATAGACCTTCACAAGTACGGAAGATCCTATAGGGAAGGGGAACGCCTGGGAGAAGTCTATGATTTGGCGGAATACTACCCGGAATTGGATTCCGCAATCGCCAGGATAAAGACCGAGACCAAGGCTCCTATTGTCCTTCTGGGGCATAGTACCGGAGGTCTTATTGCTTCCGTATACGCTGCTGATAGGGGGAATGGCAAGGATTTTGCCGCAATTGTCCTAAACAGTCCCTTCATGGATATGAACACCAATTTCCTGTTGGAACTTGCTGTCCCCCTGGTTTCCAAGATCGGCTCGATTTTCCCCAATATAGAGGTCCCCCGCACTGCCAACTCTTGCTACAGCGAAAGCATCCACAAAAATTATGGCGGCCTGTGGGATTACGATTTCAGTCTGAAGAATTTTGAAAGCATTCCCATCAATCTTGGATGGCTGAGAGCCATTCATCAGGGGCATGTTGCCGTCCAGAAGGGGATGGATCTTATTCCGCCCATTTTGGTCATGCATAGTGGCTGCAGCGAACGTAGCGATGAGTGTGTCGAGACCTACTCCCGTTGTGACGGCGTCCTGGACGTGGAGGATATTGACCGCTACGGCAGGAAGTTGGGGAGGAACGTCCAGATGCAGGTCATCGAGAATGGTCTACACGACCTCTATCTTTCCCATGAACCTGCCCGTGGAAACGCCTATCAGGCAACCTTCCAGTTCCTGGATAACGTCCTGCCCAAAGAAATCCACTAAATAGGCTTCCGCAGCCAAACCACGTAAAAGGACCAGCTGTTTCGGTTGAGGTCCGTGGACGTGCTAAATCCTGACACGTAGAATCCCTTGCGTTATAAACAAGAAAGACCTGCAGAAGTCCGCAAGCCTATCCAGATATCGCTCCCATCGGGAGCCAGGGGATCCAGGGTGCAGCGCCCCTTGCGTCATAAACAAGAAAGACCTGCAGAAGTCCGCAGGCCTATCCAGATATCGCTCCCATCGGGAGCCAGGGGTTCCAAGGGGCGGAGCCCCTTGCGTCATTACTAGAATCTTTCGATGAGTTCCTTGGGGCATTCCACTTCCTTGTATTCGAGGAGCGGGTTGCCTGCGGCTTCCATCCAGTTAGCCATGAAGAGGCAGCCTTCCTTAGCAGCGGCGTCGCCGGAGAAGGATTTTTCGCACTTGCTGGTCAAGCAGCTCTTGTACTTGGAAGCAGTGTAGTTGGTTTCCTTTTCGCATTCGTCCAGGAGGCCACCGTACTGGGAACCCTGGGAGCCCCAACCCATCTTCTGGGAGCAACCGTCAAAGATACCGAAGCCACCGCCCGGAATCATCACATCGAACTGACCGCCAGCCACGTCATAACCCACGTTGCTGGACATCACAATCAGGTGCTTGCCAACGAGCTTCTTGTGGTTGTCGGTTGCGTACTTGCCCTTACCGGTGAAGGCCAGGTCGAAGCACTTACCGCAGTTGTTTTCGCCACCCGGAGTTGCTGCAAATGCAAATGCCAGCTGGTCGTTCACGACGATGGGGAACTGACCGCGGCAGATACCTGCGTTACCGCCATCGCACATACTTCTGGAACCACCCTGGACCTTGTTACCCTGTGCGTCGCAAGTGGAAGCCTTGCCGCCGTGTTCGGGCCATGCGCAGTGGGGTTCGCAGCAGTCCCAGTAACGGGTTGCGTAGCCGGAACCGGACTTACCGCCGTTCACGTACTTGATGGTGTAATTGCTGCTGATGGTGCCGCTAGTGTTGCCACCATTCTGAGTCTGCTGGCTAGAGGAAGACTTCGGCTGAGAGCTGGAAGACTTCGGTTGGCTAGAGGAGGACTTGGGCTGGGCAGCGGAAGACTGGGGCTGCTGCTGGTTGTTGCCGCCATTGCTTGTTGCAATAGATGCGCAGTTCTTCTGTGCCGGGTCGTAGTAGCAGTTCAGGGAGCAATCCTGAGCGTAGGCGTAGGATTCGCCATTCTTGCCAGCGAGATTTTCATAGGGCTTTACGTTCTTTCCGGAAACCTTGTCGAAACAGGTACCGTCAGAACCCTGCTGCTGGTTGTTGTTGCTAGCAGAGCTTGCCGGAGCAGGCTGAGTCTGGTTGCCGTTGCTTGCGGAACTCTTCGGAGTAGTCTGCTGGCCACCGTTGCTAGCGGAGCTTGCCGGAGCAGGCTGAGTCTGGTTGCCGTTGCTTGCGGAACTTGCAACAGGAGTGGTCTGGCTGCCGTTGCTTGCAGAGCTTGCGACAGGAGTGATACTCGGATTGGTATTCTGGTTATTGTAGCTTGCCGGGTCGACAATGGGCAATTCCAGGTAGTTCACGCCGGCCATGAGCAAGGCGCCGTTTACGTCCAAAACGCTGAAAGTCGTCGGATCGTAGGTACCGACCTTCACACCGGCAGCATTGAAGACTTCCAGCTTGGTGGTAATGACATAAAGCTGGTCTGCGTTAAGGATCCAGCAGGGTTCGCTAAGAACCAGGTCAGCTGCGCTAGTGCCGGAAACGATGGGGCTGTTTTCGCTGGGAATTGTTACCTGGGAGCCCGTACCGGGAACGGGGAGGGTGCTTGCTGCTTCATCGCCGCAGTTCCAGAGCGCAAGTGCTGCACCGAGAACCAGAACGGACTTCACAAAGGGGTGTTTCATAATTACCTCAATAAAATCTTAACGAGACTTTCGATTGAAAGTCCTTCCAATTCCATCCGCCGCAAAAAATAACTTTTTTACTTAAAATACGCATGTAAACTTTTGTTTCCTAAAGACTTACGAGATTTCCGTCACATTCTTTTTTTGACGCTGGAGATGATCCTCCTGAAACGAAAAAGACCAGCAGTAACCTGCTGGTCTTGAATGCCGTCACTCCCGTCGGGAGTCCCTTGCGTCATCGTTAAAACTTGTCGAGCAGCTGCTTGGGGCATTCCACTTCCTTGTAGTTGTGGAGCGGGTTGCCTGCTGCGTTCATCCAGTTAGCAAGGAACAAGCAGCCTTCCTTCGCCTTTGCGTCGCCGGAGAAGGACTTTTCGCACTTGCTGGTCAAGCAGCTCTTGTACTTGGAAGCGGTGTAATTGGTCTCAGTTTCGCATTCGGAGAGCAGGCCACCGTACTGGGCGCCCTGGGGACCCCAGTTAAAGCGGGAACAGCCATTGTAAATACCTACGCCACCACCAGGAATCATGATGTCGAACTGACCCTGTTCCACGTCGTAGCCAATGTTGGATGCGATCACGATCAAGTGCTTGTTCTTCAACTTTGCCAGGTTGTTGTCCGTAGCGTACTTGCCCTTGCCGGTGAACTGGAGGTCGAAGCACTTGCCGCATTCGCCACCTGCGCTTCCCGGTACCGCTGCGAAGGCGAATGCCAAGGTGTCGTTGTACACCTGGGGAATCTGGTCCAGGCAGGTACCGGAGTTTCCGCCGTTACACATGCTGGTCGCTTCGGAGTCGTTGATCTTGTTGCCGCTGGCGTCGCAACCCTTCGTCATCTTGCCGCCCTTGCCGGACCATGCGCAGTGGGGCTTGCAGCAGTCCCAATAGCGGGTTGCCCAGCCGGAACCGGACTTACCGCCGCTTACGTACTTGATGGTGTACGCTTCGGTGCTTCCGCCGTTACCTGCGGAACTGGAAGACTTTGCCTGCTGGGCGGAACTGGAGGACGTTGCGGTCTGCTGAGTCGTAGAGCTGGAGGATTTCGCCTGCTGTGCAACTGAACTGGAAGACTTTTCCTGGACCGGGGCCGCACTGCTGGAGGACGGTACTACCGTATTGGCCGCATAGGCCTTCAGGGTGGTCATGTCCACGTTGTCGATGATGGGGGTGTTGTTCAGGTCCACGATCTTGCCCACCTGGCTTGCGTCGTAGACAAAATAGCCGATCTTGTTACCTTCGGCGTCAGTTACGATGCCGATGCCCTTGCCGGTTGCAGGGTCGATGGCGTCGTCGGTTGCAGGGTAGATGACATAGACCTGGTCTGCAGAAAGTACCCAGGCGGTAGAGGTGATCTTTGTGGGGGAGATGATTTCCAGGCTGGAAGTGTTGATGCCCGAAGTCATGACGCTCTGGTCTGCCATGGCATAAACGGTAACATTGGACAGGTCGGTAAGGTCTGCGAGGCCTACCAGTTCGCCGTTCATATCCTTGACCTTGCCGTCTACGCCGATGGTGTACTGCTTCTTGTCGATGGTCACGAGCCAGGAGGCCTGATCAACCACGATGGCCTGATTTTGAGAATCGTCGTTGCTTTTGCTGGGGGCGTCGTCGCCGCAGCTGCAGATCATGAACAGTGCGCTTGCGGCGAGAATAGTCTTAAAAAACGGAATTTTCATTATCTACCCTTCGTTGTCCTTTAACACATCCGGCCCTAAAGATAAATAATGTCCCCGATTTTCAAAGTAAAAATATGCCGTTGTTGATAAAATGCGTTCCGTATGTGTTCCCGAAATTCGGCATGTCGGTACCGAGAGTCCCGAAATGTGAAATGCACCTAAGTCTAAGAGAGAGCGGGGGATAGCAAAGTTTGTAAACTAATGTAAAATTTTATGATGTAAAATTTATTTTACAATAAAAACGTGGGATGGCTATGCCTGCGACGGAAGTATCGTCCGGGACGTGCGTTAATTGTTGATAAGTTGGGAAATCTGTGAACATTGGAATGTTGAACCTTTGAAATTTGGGCAAATTCGCCATTTTCTGTAAAGGCGAAAAGGAGCGTTCCGAATGTCCGGAAAAGGGTGTCCCATGCCTATGGAAAAACCGAAAATTCCCGTTTTTCGCAAAAAATCAAAGAAAAATCCTTGAAATATTTCTTGAATTTGCTAAATTTGTGCAGCAAAATTCGTAGAGTACCGCTTCCTATGCTCTGCGAAATAACGGGAAACTGGCGCAAACCCGCGCAGTTCCTAGGTTTCGAAGCGATAAACCTTCTGCTGAAGAAGAGGAATAAAATGGCAAAAGAACATTTTGACAGAAGTAAGCCGCACTGCAACATCGGCACTATCGGCCACGTTGACCACGGTAAGACCACTCTGACCGCTGCAATCTGCACCACCCTCGCCGCTAAGGGCCTGGCTGCTGCAAAGCGTTTCGACGA